>JALHUQ010000276.1 GCA_022866645.1 Woeseiaceae bacterium
ATCCCCGAACCAGTCGTGTCGCCATATGCTTAAGCTGCGCGAGTTCAACTTGCAGCTTGCCTTCAAAACTCCGCGCACGCTGCGCGAAAATATCCAGTATCAAACCAGCACGGTCCAGCACACGACAGTTTAACTCGCGCTCGAGGTTTCGTTCCTGACTGGGGCTCAAAGAGGCGCAGGAAATCACCAGCTCAGCCCTGTTTTCCTGGACCAGTGTCTTGAGCTCTTCCAGCTTCCCTTTGCCGATGAAATAACGCGGATCCGGTCGCTTTCGCGACGTAATCAATTCGCCCGCCACGAACGCGCCCGCGGAGATCGCCAGTTCGGCAAACTCTTCGCGTTCGGACTTATCAGGTAATCCGACGGAACTTGCGTGGATCAGGATTGCTCGTTCGCCACTTTGCGGTCGTTCAAACAAACACGACTCCCCGCCGAGGTGGCGTCACTATAAGCTTACTCGTCATCATCTCCAGCTTCGTCGTCCGGCATGGGAAGACGCACATTGCGCGACGGCACGACCGTCGATATCGCATGTTTGTAAACCATCTGGTTAACACTGTTCTTGAGCAGAACCACAAATTGATCAAACGAATCCACCTGACCTTGCAGCTTGATGCCGTTCACAAGGTAGATGGAAACCGGGACTTTTTCCTTCCGCAGGATATTCAGGAATGGATCTTGCAATGTTTGCCCTTTAGCCATGATTGGGTCTCCTTATTCTTCATTTTTTGTTATTGAATTTCGCCTTCCGGTGGCGCCGGTTGCCTATCGCGAAATTCAGCCTAAGCGTTCGAAAAGTCTACCACACGCAAAAACACAACGATCTTCATTTCAGCCCAGTTTGCGCGCCAGATTAGCGGATATAGTGCCAATGGCGTCCGCTTCAAGCGGGTCCACCAAAAACACTTCATTTTCGGAACGCAACCAGGTCAGCTGCCGCTTGGCGAGCTGTCGCGTTGCGAACAACGCCCGATCCGTCGCTTCCTGTCGCGAATACTCGCCGTCGAGGTAGGCCCAGAACTGTCTGTAACCCACTGATCGCATTGAGGAACTATTCCTGTCCAGCCCCGCTCGAGCACGCAAGGCCAACATCTCATTTTCAAAGCCGTTCCTGAGCATGCTGTCGAGACGCTGCTCAATACGCTGGTGCAAGACCGCGCGCGGTTCAATTTGCAGTGCGATTTTGATGTATTCAATGCCATCCGGCTCCATTACAGCCTCGCGCTGCCATTCGCTGAGCGGCTTGCCGCTGATGTGAAAGACTTCCAGTGCGCGCTGTATCCTCTGACTGTCATTGGGACTCAACCTGGCTGCCAGGGCTGGGTCCACTTTAAGCAGTTCGGCGTGCATAGCCGGCCAACCCAGGCGCTTCGCATCTGCATCAATTTGTTCGCGAATACGGCTGTCGGCTGCCGGCAAATCCGCTATTCCTTCAGTCAACGCGCGAAAATACATCATCGTGCCGCCGACCAATAAAGGAATTCGCCCCTTGGCTACGCTGCAGGCTATGGCCAGTCGAGCATCACGGACAAAGTCGCCAGCGGAATAACTTTCTTCCGGATCGCGAATGTTGATCAGCTGGTGCGGCGCGCGGCGCAAGGTCTCAGCGTCCGGCTTCGCGGTACCAATGTCCATGCCGCGATAAACCAGTGCTGAATCGACGCTGATAATGTCACAAGGAAAGCGTTTGCTGAGACTGATGGCAACATCCGTCTTGCCCGATGCAGTTGGCCCCATCAAGAGTACGGCTTTGGCGGTCACAGGACGGGCTTTAACGACCACGCAAGAAAAGACGGTCTAGTTCAGACATTGTGACTGTTGTCCAGGTTGGACGGCCGTGATTGCACTGATCGGCGTGCTCAGTCTGCTCCATCTGCCGCAACAGGGCATTCATTTCGTCCAGCGACAACATCCGATTCGCGCGCACGGCATGGTGACAGGCCATCGTCGCGAGATAGTCATCCGCGGCGTCTGCTACGCGATTGCTGTGGCCCGCTTCGGACAGGTCGGACAGTACGTCCCGCAGCATCGTTTCAATATCGGAATTCTTCAGCAGTGCCGGTACTTCACGCACCGTTACACTGGTCAGGCCGGTGCGATCCACGATCAGGCCGAGCGCCGCCAATGTCTCGCCGGATTCTTCGATGAGGTTGGCCTCACTTTCAGCTACTGCAATCGATTCCGGAACCAGCAAGGGCTGGCGAATCAGATTGCGGTCATCAAACCCTTTCTTCAGTCTTTCGTAGGTGATGCGTTCGTGAGCGGCATGCATGTCGACGATGACCAGACCGTCATTGTTTTCCGCCAATATGTAGACGCCGCCAATTTGTGCGACGGCAAACCCCAGTGGCGGGACCTCGCTACCGTGCGCCCGGGCATTCGTCGATGACGGCGCAGCCGCCATGGATCGGTAAGCTGCCAAAGTTTCACTAACGCCATGGGACGTCGGCCGCGTTTGCAGCGGCATCGAACTTTGATTGAAAACGGAATCGCGCGTCATCGGAACAGGCGACACACTGTAACCACCGGGCCGGGTATTCTTCAGCGCGACATCCACCGACTGCGACACGACGCCATGGATGCGGCGGCCATCTCGAAAACGGACTTCGTGTTTTGCCGGATGCGCGTTGGCATCAACGCTGGCGGGGTCCATCGTCAGGTTCAGGACATAAGCTGGAAATCGCCCGTGAAACAACACGTCGCGATAAGCGTGGCGCACCGCGTGTGCGAGCGTTTTGTCCGTGACGCTACGACCATTGACGAACCAGTACTGCATATCCGGTTGACTACGATTGAAGGTCGGCAAACCTATCCAGCCGGATAAGGCGATGCCGTCAGTTTCTCGTTCGATATAGACGCATTGATCTGCGAACGCGACGCCGCAAATCTTCGCAATGCGTTGTCGCTGATCTTCTTCTGACTTCGCCACCGGCACTTGCAACACAGTGCGTTGATTGTGCGTCAGCGTGAATCCGATTTCCGGACGCGACAGAGCCAGACGGTGCACCCATTTTTCGATGTGCCCGAATTCGGTACGCTCGGTCCGCAGGAACCGCCGACGTGCTGGCGTGTTGTAGAAAAGATCGTGCACTTCGACGCTGGTTCCCTGCGGATGGGCCGCCGGTTTAGGCGCGCTCAGGACGCCCATGTTGGCCTCGACCTGCCAGGCGGCGCGATCGTCCGGGGTGCGCGAACACAAAGTCAGCCGCGCAACAGAAGCGATGCTTGGCAAGGCTTCGCCACGAAATCCCAGAGATGCGACAGCCTCAAGATCATCGAGGCTCGAAATCTTGCTGGTCGCATGACGCGACAATGCGAGTGCCAACTCCTGCTTGTCGATGCCTTTGCCGTCATCGCGAATCCGGATCAGCTTTTGTCCACCGGCGACGACATCGATTTGCACAGTCTGTGCCCCGGCATCCAGACTGTTCTCTACCAGCTCCTTCACAACAGACGCCGGGCGCTCAACAACCTCGCCGGCAGCGATTTGATTAATCAGGTGATCTGGGAGTAGCTGGATCGGCATGCGAACTTACTGGCGGGGTTAATCCGCCATTTTTTCAAATCCGCGGGCAAAAGTCTTGCTAAGAGAATTATCCGCCCGTAAAAACCGGAATGCGTAGCGTCTGGCCAACTCGGATATTGTCTGTCGAGAGCTTATTTGCCTTGCGAATGACCGCTGGGGTTACGTTGTAGCGCGCGGCGATTTCGGAAATCGTGTCACCACGTGCGATGACGTAGCGCACCTGGCTGGAGGGTTCGCGACGCAGATCCATCGCGATCTGCGTATCCGGCGGTGGGTTCGTATAAAAGTAGCTGCGCACGCCGGCAAGAACTGCCCTGGCGAGGAGCGCCTGATGCCCTGCGTCTCTGAGCTTATTTTCTTCCGTCGAATTCGAAATAAATCCGGTTTCGACCAGAATAGACGGCATATCCGCCGCTTTCAGGACGATCAGCGATTTTTGTTTTACCTCTTTGCTGTGCATCTTCGCCACTTTGCCAAGCTCGCGGCTCACATTGGCGCCAACGTCCAAACTGGCGCTCAGGGACGCGTTTTGTGACAAATCGAACAGGACCGACGCCAGAACTTCGTCTTTATCGTGCAAGGAAACGCCACCGACGCTGACAGGTGCTTTGTCGCGCTGCTCCAATTGCAGTACGGCCTCGTCGTTCGCTCCTTTCAGGTTCAAAGCGAATACAGACGCACCGCTTGCCCGCGAGTCATCAAACGCATCGGCATGAACGGAAATGAACAGGTCCGCTTTGTTGCTGCGAGCGATGGCAATGCGATCGCGATGTTCGACAAACACGTCGCGCTCGCGAATAAGCACCGCGCTCATGCCTGGCTCGGCATTGATACGGCGCGCAAGCTCCTTGCTGATGGCCAGCACGACGTCCTTCTCTTTCGAACGCCGCCCGGTAGCTCCGGGGTCGTGGCCACCGTGACCGGCGTCGATCGCAATGACGATGTCCCGCCCCGGCCGATATTCCTCGGACGCGCGTTTGACGGGTTGCAGGTTCCCGGCACGAGTCAGGTCGATAACCAGGCGGTCACCGTATTGGGCATTCGGCCCGGCCGTAAAGCTTCTCGAGCGTACGTTCTCGCTCAGATCGAGCACGACGCGCAGCTGGCCGTTGGAGCGAACCGCGCTGCGTATGGATCGAACGGCGCCCGCACCCTTCGGCAGTTTCGCCAGGGATTCGGCAAGGCGGCTGTCTTTGAGATCAATGACGAGACGATCAGGTCCTCGCAGCGTGAAGATGTTGTGATCCACTGACTGGCTGAGATCCAGCACCACACGGGTCTTTTCGTTCTCCGACCAGACGCGGACGTTTTCGACGGTCGAGCCTGCATTCGCTGCTGAACTGAGCAGTAAAACGAGTGAAATCAGAAATGGCCGCAAGCGAGTCATCAGGACATAAGTCGATTATTGATGGATTATGTCGGACGAGTATACGAATCCTGCGAGAAAATCCAAGGAATTTCGCTTCAAAATTATGAAGATACCGAACTTAGTTAATCTTCTGAGTCATTGTCTGGCCGCGCTCCGACAGTCCCGTAAGGCGAGCGTTTCGGGCGGGTCCCTGATAAAGAAACTCGATACCAAGATCCGCCTCCGCCGCCAGACTCGGCGCGCGATCGGGCCACTCCACCAGGCACAAGCCGTCGTCCAGCTCATCGAAACCCAGGTAGAGCAGCTCCTCTTCCTTGGTAATTCTATATAAATCAATATGATAGATATTTCCTGATGCGAGCTGGTAAGGCTCCACCAGCGTGTAGGTGGGGCTGGGGACAGCGCCAATATGGCCGGCGGCTTTGATGAGAGCCCGGGCGAACGTTGATTTTCCTGCGCCCAACTCACCGCTCAGCAGGATCGTCCAGCCCGCGCGATCCTCCGGCAACGCCGCATAGATCTCACCGGCCAGCGCCATCGTGGCTTGCTCGTCAGCCAGAAACCGCGTCACGGGTTCGACACACCCGGCAGTGCCGCAATGAGGTCCGATGCCAACATTCCGCGCTCGCCGTCGAGAGCCGCAACATCGCCCGCCCGCGCATGGAGTTCAACGCCTGTTTTTGCGGCATCCGAAAGCGACAGGCCTTGCGCCAGCATTGCGGCGATAACGCCCGTCAGGGCATCCCCCATCCCGGCTGCTGCCATGCCCGGATTTCCCGCGCTACAGACAAACGGCAGTCCTGCATCCGATGAAATCAGCGTTCCGGCCCCTTTTAAGACAATAACGCCGCCATACTTTCCGGTCAGTTCAGCAAGGGCACCCGGTCGGTCGGCCTGGACTTGTGCCGCGTTGATTCCGAGCAAAGTGGCGGCCTCGCCGGGGTGCGGCGTTATGACGCGGTTGCTGGCGTTTTCCGGCATGGCGGCAAGCAAATTCAGGGCGTCAGCATCCCAAACGGACGCTTTGTTCGACCCCCGTACCACGGCGTAGCACTGTCGCGCCCAGTCCGACAGACCAAGTCCGGGCCCAAAGGCTATAACATCTGCCTTTTCAATGAGTTCTGACAGATGTCCAGAACCGGAAATGCCGTGGGACATGAGTTCAGGCCGGGCAGCCGAGATCAGCGCCGCGTGCTCGGAGTGTGTCGCCACGCTTACGCGGCCGGCGCCAGAGCGAAGCGCGGCTTCGCCGCAAAGCCTCGCGGCACCCGGCATGCCTGGCCCGCCCCCGATGACCAGCACATGCCCAAAGTCACCCTTGTGAGCGCCGCGGGCACGGCGCGGGAGCAATGCGGCCAGCTGCTCGTCGTCCATTCTTTTGTAGATGGCTTTGATACCGGCCCGGCAGTCCTCACCAATATCAAGATCGGAAAAAGTCAGTTCACCGCAGTAATTTCGACCGGACCCCAGGAACAGTCCCGCTTTCAGCCCGACAAAGGTCGTCGTCAGGTCGGCAGCGACCGCGGAGCCCATAATCGCGCCTGTATCCGCGTTAACGCCTGTCGGAATGTCCATTGCATGAACGCTTGCCGGGTGCTGATTCAGGGCCGCGACCGCGGCCGCATAGCTACCCGCAACATCGCGCTCAAGACCACTGCCCAGAATGGCGTCGACGAGCAGTTCGGCTTGCGCATCCAGTTCGCCGGCCCACGGCATCACAATGCCGCCCTCGGCAGCAAAATCAGCGTAGGCGGTCGCGGCATCACCGCTCAGCGATTCCGGGGCTAGCAGCGACAGGACTGAGACGACGACGCCCTCGTGCGCCGCAAGTCTCGCGACCACGTAGCCATCGCCGCCGTTATTGCCTGCGCCACAAACCACCTGCCACCGCCTGGCGTTCGGATAATGGCTACGCGCAACATTCAGTGCTGCAGCGCCAGCACGCTTCATTAAGGTATAGCCTGGAATGCCATGATCTTCGATGGCGCGGCGGTCCATCTCCCGAACAGAAGCGACCGAATAGATGTTTGCGGGTAAGGATTGCATCGGGGCGATTATACTGCGCTTGCAGAAGGAACGAACATTGGCGAAATCCGCAAAGGACTACAACAAAACCGACATGACCGCGCTGAAAAGCGAGGTTATTGCCTGGTCTGCTGAACTTGGGTTTCAGCATACTGGTATCGCCGATATTGATCTCGGTGCAGCGGAAGTTCGTCTCGCTGACTGGTTGCGCGCCAAATTTCACGGTTCCATGGATTACATGGAGCGCCACGGCGGCAAACGTAGCCGGCCTGAAGAACTCGTTCCGGGCACCTTGCGAGTCATTTCGGTGCGCATGGATTACCTGCCACAGGATCAGGAACTCGCCAAACGCTTGCTCGACGATGGCTCGAGCGCCTACATATCTCGTTACGCGCTGGGTCGTGATTATCACAAGGTATTGCGCGGACGCTTGCGCGCGCTGGCGCGGCGCATCGAAGACAAAATCGGCGAATTCAGCTACCGCGTTTTCGTGGACAGCGCACCGGTGCTGGAAAAGGCACTGGCGGAGAAAGCTGGCATAGGTTGGATTGGCAAACACACCAACCTCATCGACCGTGATTCCGGATCGTGGTTCTTTCTGGGCGAGCTATACACGGATCTACCCCTGCCGGTGGACATCCCGGAACAATCACACTGCGGATCGTGCGTAACGTGCATCGACGTTTGCCCGACGAAAGCAATCGTCGCGCCCTACTCGCTCGACGCTCGACGTTGCATTTCTTATTTGACGATCGAAAACAAATTATCCATCCCTGTCGAATTTCGCAAAGACATCGGCAATCGAATTTACGGATGTGATGATTGCCAGTTGTTTTGCCCGTGGAACAAGTTCGCAAGGCCAACGGCTGAAGCAGACTTCGCGCCACGTCACGGCCTGGACACGGCGCAATTGACGGACTTGTTTATGTGGGACGAAGCAACCTGGCTTGAAAAAACAGAAGGCAGCGCAATACGGCGTATTGGTCATGAGCGTTGGCTGCGGAATATTGCTGTCGCACTTGGCAACGCCGTAACATCACCGGAAGTTGTCGCGGCACTCACTGCACGTCAGCAGGACGATTCGCCATTGCTCGTCGAGCATGTAGAGTGGGCACTGGCACAACACGAAAATACTCAGACCACAACGGAGGAACCCGATGTTTGAGGCACCCGATTCGCCCTATCTCGTTTCCTATAATGGCGACTTCGATCTATCTTTGGCGAGCACAAAGCCGCAAACAGAAAGACATTCGCACACGGGAAAACATCGTCGTAAGGCAATTGAAAAGCTGAGCACGCTGCAACAAGTCCTGGCTGCGGGTGATCGGCATGCGGTGCTGCTGGTATTTCAGGCGATGGACGCCGCTGGCAAGGACAGCACCATTCGATCCGTTATGCAGGGCATCGATCCGTCCGGCTGTCAGGTTTTCAGTTTCAAGAAACCATCCAGTCTGGAACTCGACCACGACTTCCTTTGGCGATCGACCTGCCGATTGCCGGAACGCGGGCGTATCGGTATCTTCAATCGCAGTCAGTACGAAGAGGTTCTTGTTGTTCGAGTACACCCCAAAATTCTCGAATATCAACAGTTACCCGGCACAGTAAACCTCGACACCGTCTTCGACGATCGTTTGAAGTCAATACGCCAACAGGAAAAACACCTGGCGCGAAATGGCACGGTCATACTGAAATTCTGGCTGAACGTATCGAAGGACGAACAGAAAAAGCGATTTCTTGCCCGGCTGGACGACCCCGCGAAGAACTGGAAGTTCGAACCAAACGACGTCGTTGAAAGGCGTCACTGGGATGATTACATGTTTGCTTATGAAGCGGCTCTCAATGCGACCTCACGACCCTGGGCGCCGTGGTACGCCATTCCGGCCGATGACAAACCTTATATGCAAGCCCGTGTTGCCGAAATTATCATCGATGCACTACGCGGTATTGGATTGCAATATCCGGAACCGTCGTCGGAGGATCGAGTTGAGTTCGCCGAATCGCGTGCGGAATTGTGTGCCGATGATTAAGTGATTTCTGTCACGCTTTGACATTCCGTGATTCTGTGTGCTGGTCGATGTTTATCCAGCATGAAAAACGTAACAATTCCCTGATACCCTTAGGAGGCTACATTGCCATCATCTTTGGCCATAAATTCGGACTACAAACGCACACTGCTCGACAGTCTCGAGCTGTTCCGAGGCGTACAGCCCGATGACATTCACGGCCTATTGCAACGCTGTGACCGTCGTGACCTTGCGGCTGGTGAACTCTTGTTGTCGCCTGGAGCCAAGAACGAACACGTGTTTATTGTTCTCTCCGGGAGCCTCAATGTTCATGTCGGCTCCGTCGACACTCCCGTGCTCGCGACCATGGATGTCGGCGCCTGCGTTGGCGAGATGTCGATTATCGAAGACCGGGATCCATCGGCATTCGTGATTGGAGCAGAGGATTCACACCTGCTTCTGATACACCAGACCGTTTTGTGGGAAATGGTCGATGCCTCTCACGAGTTCGCCAAGAATCTGCTGGTCGTATTGTCGGAGCGCGTGCGCAGTCATAACCGCGTCATCGCTGACAGCTTCGGTGAAATAAAGAAATTCGAACGACACGCAACGACCGACGCGTTAACTGGTCTGGCGAATCGCCATGCCATGCTGGAAACATTTCCGACTGCGATCGAACTCTGCATCGAGAAAGAAAAACCGGTCACGATGATGATGATCGACATAGATAATTTCAAACAGTTTAATGACCTTTTCGGTCATATCGCGGGAGACCGCGCACTGGCGGCTGTTGCAAAGATTCTGAGCGCGCAGCTTCGGCCTCGCGATTTGCTGGCTCGATACGGCGGCGATGAGTTCGTTGTGTTGTTGCCCGGCACGAGTCAGGAACAGGCGCTCGCGGTCGGTGAGCGTGTCCGCGTGGCAGTCAGCGGCAGCACGGGCGACAGCAGTGACTCACTGATACGGATTCCCTTGAGGATTTCGATGGGCGTTGCGGAACTCGTTCCGCGCGGCACTCTGGATCGCTTGACTCGCGATGCCGATGCCGCACTCTACCGTGCAAAAAATGCCGGCCGCGACGCCATTTCCGACTAAATCGTTATCACTATGTTGTCGATCAAACGCGCACGGCCCAGACGCACCGCGGCAAGCACTACCAACTCATCGCAGTCCCGATCCGGTATTTCCAGATTCAGTGCTCGCCGGATCGAGAAATAGTCAACGGCAAAGCCAGCGTCTGACAACTTCGCAACAGACTTCGCTTCAAGCTCCTCAAAATTGCGTCGCCCGCTCTGCAAGTCAGTGCCGACGGCAGACAAGACCTTGAACAACGCAGGTGCTTTTGCACGGTCTTCCTCGCTCAAATACTGATTTCGCGAACTCATCGCAAGGCCGTCTTTTTCGCGGAACGTTTCTCCGGTGATAATCTTGACCGGCAAATTCAGATCCTGCGACATATGTCGGATCACCAGTTGCTGTTGGTAGTCCTTTTGGCCAAAGATGGCGACGTCCGGCTGTACGAGTGCAAACAATCGCGCAACGACCGATGTCACTCCGTCGAAATGGCCAGGACGACTGGCCCCGCAAAAATTATCGGTAATCCGCGGCACACATACGGTCGTCGCGTCTTTCACACCGAAGGGGTACATAGTGTCAACGTCCGGTACGAAAATCAGATCGGCCGCCGGCTTTTTGAGTCTGCGAGTATCGCGCTCCAGTGTGCGCGGGTAATCGGCGTAGTCCTCGTCCTCACTAAATTGCGTGGGGTTGACAAAAATACTCACGACGACGCGTTCGGCGTGTTCGCGTGCCAGCTCTACCAGCGACAAATGACCGGCGTGCAGATTGCCCATAGTCGGTACCAGCGCAATGCGGTCATCGTGCTGGCGCCAATCGGCCAACTGCTCAAGGAGTTCTTGTCGCGTATTCGCAAGTATCATGATTTGGACTCGACCCCGATCTGCTTAAGAAAAGCAGTGTTCCGGCGCCGGATAGTCACGCGCTTTTACTTCACGCACGTAGGAACTGATCGCGTTGAGCGGCGAGTCGCAACCGGCTTGAAAATTCTTGACGAACTTCGGCGTTCGACCTTGAGTAATATCGAGGATGTCGTACAACACCAGAATTTGACCGTCAACGTCGGGACCAGCGCCGATGCCGATGACGGGAACCTGCAGCGCACTCGTAATGCTCTTGCCAACTTCGTTTGGCACACATTCGAGCAACACGATATCTGCGCCCGCATCTTGCAGTCGCTTCGCGGAATTCAACATCTCGGCTGCCTTGTCTACGTCTCGACCCTGCACCTTAAAACCGCCGATCTTGTGCACGGACTGCGGTTTCAGACCGAGGTGCGCGCACACTGGAATGTCGTGTTTAGCGAGATGCTCGACGATCCCGACCTGATCGTCGCCACTCTCAAGCTTGACCATCATGGCGCCACCTTCCTGCATCAGGCGAACGGCATTTTCCAAGGCCATACCCGGCTTTGTGTAGCTCATGAATGGCATGTCAGCGACGAGGAACGCGCGGCGCAAGCCGCGGGCGACGGTCCGACAGTGATAGATAATGTCATTCACAGTGACGGGCACCGTCGTATCGTGTCCCTGAATTACCATGCCGAGCGAATCACCCACCAGAACGAGATCCGTTCCAGCCGCATCAACAAGAACGGCATAACTCGCGTCATAGGCCGTGAGGCAGGCGATCGGCACGCCTTGCAGTTTCATTTTTTGCAAGGTCGACACGTTGACCGGCGGCTCCGGCATGCCACGTTGTTCTAGTTGTGTATACATAGGCGCGTAGGATATCAGGCGAGAGCTGCGCTAGCTGGATTGAAAAAATGCCGGCCGCCAGTAGTACGTTCGATATGCTGAAAAAGCTGTTCGTAGTCCGCTGCATTGTTAGCCGGATCAATCTGCGAGGCATTGACGATGAGCAGCGGGCCATCGTCGTAGTTATGAAAGAACCGTGAATACGCGTCCGCCAGACGTTCCAGATAAGCACGTTCGACATATCGGTCGTACCGCGAATTGCGGCGCACCAGGCGCTGCATAATGGAGTCCACTGACGCTTGCAGGTAGATCACGAGGTCCGGTACCGGTGCTTCAATCGCCAGATTGTCCGCGATCTGCTCGTAGAGCTTTAGCTCTTCCCTGTCGAGGTTCAGTTCGGCGAACAACCGGTCTCGCGTAATATGTTAGTCCGAGATCCGAACGCTCGAAAACAGATCCGACTGACGCATTTGCTCGATCTGACGAGCACGAGCAAACAGGAAAAACATCTGTGCAGGCAATGCAGCGGATCGGCCGTCGCGATAAAACCGTTCCAAAAAGGGATTTTCGTCAAACTCCTCAAGCACCAGGTCGGCCGACAAACTGTCGGCCAAACGCCTGGCCAGGGCCGTCTTGCCCACGCCAATCGGTCCTTCGATCGCAATGTATCGCGACGCATTAGCGGGCTTCTTAAGTTGACTAACGACCACAGGTTCCCTTTTATCCGATGCGCGAAATGCGAGGCTCGGCAAGATTGACATCAATACTGGCACACCGACCCAAACCCGGGACAGTCAGTTCGGCAGCTATCTCGGCGAGGGGTAACAATACAAAATTTCGTACTCCGATGCCCGGGTGAGGAACAATCAGGCTCGGTTCGGCAATTTTTTGGTCGGAATAGACCAGTAGGTCCAGATCCAGAACGCGCGGCCCCCATCGCGGATCACCACGCTCGCGGCCCCGGAGGCTTTCGATACGCTGTAGTTCCTTCAACAGGTCCATAGCGGACAACTGCGTCAGCAATGCCGCAACGGCGTTCACGAAGTCCGGTTGCTCTATCCCGCCAAACGGCGCCGATCGATACAGCGATGAGCGCCTGATAAGCCGCGTTTTGGGAATCGCATTCAGTAAGTCAAACGTGTTTTCGAGCTGGCGCGCCGGCCCCTGCAAATTACTTCCCAATCCCACATAGGCTGGATACCAGTGGGCCATGACTTTGCCAGTCATTGCTCGCCGCCGACCAATCAGGATCCCTGCGGGGGCTTACGCCGACGTCGCCGCCGAGATTGGGGCTTCTTGTCAGGACTTGCCTGCAGTTGAAAGCTAACGGCGCGCGCTTCTGGCGACTGCAATTGTATGTCCGTCCAAAACTTCGCAATCTCGTCTGACACTTCGCCGGCTTCTGCTCGCAATAACATGAAGTCGTAGGCGGCGCGGAAGCGTTTGTGCTCGACGAGGTTCATGGCACGTTTGCCGCGAATATTGTCGAATCGTGGCTGCAACGCCAGCATTTCCCGCATCGGTACGGTGAATCGTTTCGGAATAGATATACGTCGCTGTTGCTCTGACACGACCTCGTACGCTGCGAGGCCCAGCGCCTGTGACTCAGACATCTTTTCTTCAGTGCGCCTGATTTCGGCGAGCTTTTTGATGGGCAACCAGAAAAACACACCGAGCAAGAACATTGGCGTAACCGACTTTCCTTCCGCGACGCGTTCGTCGGAATTTCGCAGTGCCGAACGCGTCATCGCCAGGTAATTTCCGTCTTTCGACAGCTCGTCTTCGGTCGCCGGAAATAACTCGCCGAACAAGCTGTGTTCTCGCAACAATTCAAATGTGGGCTCGGCGTACCCCGACTGAAACAGTTTCAGAAATTCGTCGAACAATCGTGCAGCGGGCACGTTGGTCAGCAAGTTGGCGTGGCCTCGCATCGCTGCCACAACGCTCTCGTCGATGGTAAATCCCAACTTGCCCGCGAATCGCACGGCTCGTAGCATCCGCACCGGGTCTTCCCGCAGTCGTTGTGCCGGATCACCAATTAACTTCAGGCGCTTGCATTTGACGTCCTCGAAACCGCCGGTGTAATCCCAGATGCTGAAATCGGCGATGTTGTAGTACAACGCGTTGCAGGTGAAATCACGCCGCCAGACATCCTCGTCAAGAGAGCCGTAAACATTGTCGCGAATAATGCGACCTTCGGTGTCGTGAGACGAATCATCGTCGACGTGATTGGCGGCCGCCCTGAACGTCGCAACTTCGATCACCTCTCGTCCGAAACGGACGTGAGCCAGGCGGAATCGTCGCCCGATCAGGCGACAGCTACTGAACAAGGAGCGCACTTCTTCCGGCGTCGCGTTGGTCGCGATATCGAAATCTTTGGGATGCAACTCGAGGATCGCATCACGCACACCACCCCCGACCAAAAACGACTGGTAGCCTGCCTTGTGCAGGCGATACAGCACTTTTAGAGCGGCGTCGGAGATTTCGTCTCGTGAGACATTGTGGGCGGCGCGAGGAATGACCTTGGGCGCGGTGGACCCGGGATTCGGGTAATTTTTCAAATGACTGTCGCTAGCTTGTAAGAATGCGCCGTATGATAGCAGCCCTGCTGGCCCGCGGGGCATAGTAAAAAGATGAGAATCCGCTTGAGGATTTGAAACCCCGCCGTATAATGACGCCCCGTCCGAAAGGACGGCCAATACTCCGCTCCCTTCGTCTAGTGGTTAGGACGCTGCCCTCTCACGGCGGTAACAGGGGTTCAAATCCCCTAGGGAGTACCAAATAAATGAAAAGAGGCCCGCGCGGCCTCTTTTTGTTTATTCTGTCGGTCTGACAAACTTGAGCGTCATACGATCAGATTCACCAATAGCCAGATATTTATCTTTATCCTCATCACCAAGCGCGAGTGACGGAGGCAGCGTCCAGACGCCTTCTTTATGCTCATGCGTGTCTTTTGCGTTGCGATGCAAGTCCGATCGCGCCACGAACTCGAAGCCTGCCGCCGTCGCAAGTGCGATAACCCGATCCTCTGACACATAACCATTCTCAGCGTTCGGATCTTCGCTTGCCGGGTCCGGCCAGCGGTGATCTACGATGCCGAGCACTCCGCCAGGCTTCAGGGCATCAAACATGACCTTGAAGCTGAGTGCAGCGGCCTGATTTCCGTATCCCGGGTTCACCCAGTTATGCGCATTGCGGAAAGTCAAAACCATGTCAGCCGAACCTGCCGGAACGACGGCCAGGTGATACGGAAAATCCAGCGTCGTAATTTCGACGTTGCGATACACGTCCGGCGCTTCGCCAAGTTTAAGGAGAAACTCTCCGAGATAGCGGCGCTGATAAGCAAACGACGGATTAACCGAATATTGAGCAGCATAGAGTTTGCCGTTGTCTTTCAGGGCCGGCGCCAGAATTTCCGTATACCAGCCGCCACCCGGCCAAATTTCAACTACCGTCATATCAGATCGGAAGCCGAAAAACTCCAGCGTCTCTTTGGGTTGACGATATACATCGCGCGCTTTGTTCGCCTCACTGCGGTGCTCTCCAGCGATTGCCTTGTCCAGTGCTGCCGTTGTCGCCGCGTCAAGCATATACTCGTCCGCAACAGCGACTGGTTGTGCCAAAACCGATACCAGCCAGGCAGCGGCCAGCCATGCACCAATGCGTCGTCTCAATTCGTAGTTCTTCACCATCCCATCCTCATTCAGGTCTTTCGATTTTGTCTGCAACACCTACCCATATCCAGCGCAGAAATGAATAATAGATCATCCCGGCCATTCGGAATATATTTCTCTGCCTTCACATACGAGGTTAGAATTCGAATTTGATAGTGCAGGTAATCAACAAAGCTAC
>JALHUQ010000277.1 GCA_022866645.1 Woeseiaceae bacterium
ACAATCTCGGCACGATTGCAAAATCCGGCACCGCAGAATTCCTGCAACAAATGACCGGCGACAAGAAACACGACGCTCATTTGATCGGACAGTTTGGCGTCGGCTTTTACTCGGCATTCATCGTAGCGGACAAAGTTACGGTCGATTCACGACGCGCTGGGCTGGGTGCTGATGCGGCTGTGCGTTGGGAATCAGAGGGCGAGGGAGAATTCACGATCGAAAATATCGAGCGCGAAGAACGCGGAACCCGAGTCACCTTACACCTCAAGAAGGAACAATCTGAGTTTGCTGATTCATTCCGCATCCAATCCCTGATTCGAAAATATTCTGATCACATAGGTTTTCCAGTCTCGTTGATTGACGTGGGCAGCAAGGACGCAGAGGCCAAGATCGTGAACTCTGCGACCGCTCTGTGGACACGCCCCCGCTCCGAAGTGAGCAAGGAGGAGTACCAGGAGTTTTACAAACACCTGTCGCATGATTTCGCCGATCCGCTCCGCTGGAGTCACAATCGTGTCGAAGGAAAGCGTGAATACACAAGCTTGCTCTATATTCCGAGTGCGGCACCTTTCGACATGTGGAATCGGGAAGCACCGCGGGGCTTAAAACTCTACGTGCAACGTGTCTTTATCATGGATGATGCGGAGCAATTCTTGCCCTTGTACCTGCGTTTCGTCAAAGGCGTCGTGGACTCATCCGATTTGCCGCTCAACGTATCCCGGGAACTGTTGCAACAGAATTCGGACATCACGGCAATGCGCGGCGCGCTCACCCGTCGTGTGCTGGATATGTTGAAAAAAATCGCCAGCAACAAAGACGACTATCAGAAATTCTGGGCTGAATTCGGCCAGGTTCTGAAGGAAGGTCTTGTCGAAGACAGCGCTAGTAAAGACAAGCTTGCCAAACTGCTGCGTTTTTCCACAACAAAGAGCGGCACTGCTACTCAGGATCAGTCGCTCGACGAATACCTTGAGCGATGCAAGGAAGATCAGGACAAGATCTATTACATCCTGGCCGAAAATTACGCGACGGCCGTCGCCAGTCCGCATCTTGAGCAATTGCGAAGTCGCGGAATAGAGGTCCTGCTGCTGACCGACCGTATCGATGCCTGGGTAGTTGACGGCCTGGCGGAGTACGAAGGCAAGGCGCTGGTCGATGTCGCCCGCGAGGCGCTCGATATGCCAGAAAAAGGTGATGCGAAAGCGCAGGATGAACTGAACCAAGAGCACAGGACTTTGCTCGACAAAATTCAGGGGGTCTTGAGTGAGCGCGTGACGGCGGTAAATGTCAGTCGCCGACTGGTTAATTCACCGGCCTGCGTTGTCGCGAGTGACCACGACCTCAATCCTCAGGTACGGCGCATGCTCGAGGCGAGTGGCCAGGCACTACCGGAGTCTAAACCGATACTCGAGATTAATGCTGAGCATCCACTGGTGACGCGCTTGCTGGCGGAGCGAGATGACGGGCGATTCGCTGCGTTGTCGAATATTGTTCTGGATCACGCGCTGCTGGCGGAAGGGTCTCCACTTCCAAATCCGGCGGAATACGTGCAACGTATGAACGATTATTTACTGAATACCGACAGCGGGGCCGATAGTGAACAATCCTGACAACAAAGAATTGCGCACGAAACTGGATGACGAACAATTCGAGATTACCCAGAACAAAGGAACGGAACGTGCGTTTACCGGTAAATACGTCGATCACAAGGCGGACGGCAGCTACCGTTGTGTCTGTTGCGACGCGGCTCTGTTCAGTTCGGAGCATAAATACGACTCCGGATCCGGCTGGCCAAGTTTTTGGTTGCCGATGGCGGGAGATGCTGTGCGCACGATAACGGATACGAGTCACGGCATGGTTCGGCGCGAGGTTGTTTGCAAAAATTGCAGCGCGCACCTCGGACATGTATTCGAAGATGGTCCGCAGCCGACGGGATTGCGATACTGTATCAACTCCGCGTCTCTGGATTTTGAGGGCACAGAAGAATGACCAGGCGTTTCGCAATAATTTTGATCGGAACTGTCATGGGTATGGCAGCCTGTAGTCGATCCACGGAAGAGGGCGCCGCCAATAATGATGCGGTGACGGAGAATATGACAGCAACAGTTGACTGTCCAAAGGCAGATGATTCCGGAAATATCGAAATTGCCCCGGGCTTGTCGGCGCGAATCATCAAGACCGGCTACGGTCGCGCTGCCGCAAAAGGCGATTATGCGGATACCAACGTATGGCTTTGGCACTACGACGAGACGGCCGAAGACAGGCGCGGCCAGTTCGTGTGGGAGTCAGGGCACAATGTTTTCCAGTTTCAAATCGGCGCCGGGCAAGTGATCAAGGGCTGGGACCTGGGCGTACCGTGCATGCTGGAGGGCGAAACGCGCGAGCTGGTCGTTGCCTCCGATCTTGCCTACGGAGCTGCCGGAAGAGGTGAGTCGCTGCCGCCGAACACTGCGTTGATCTTTACGATCGAACTCCTGAAGCTGACGTCGTCAGAGTAGCCGCTTTTTTAGTGGTGCACGCTTCCTAGTTCTTGCTGACAAGGACTATTTCGATCCGACGATTGAGACTCCGACCGTAGCGTGTGCTGTCGTCCGCTATTGGCACCGTTGAGCCCACTCCTCCGACATCGAGTCGGGAACGATCGATGCCGCTATTCACGATGTAATCGGCGACGGCATTGGCGCGCTTCAAACTCAAGCCTTGATTCCAGACTTCGTTGCCAGACGCGTCGGTATGGCCGGTGATCGTTATTCGTGAGTTCTTGCAGGCGTTGGCCAGTGCGACCAATCGATCCAGTCTTGGGTAGGCAGAGCCCAGGAAATTGGCGCTGGACTCCTCGAAATTGATGCGCCCCGGCTTGAACGCCGCAAATGCGCGTTCGCAGATCATTGCAACGCTGACGCTGTCGTCGACCAGCATGGTATCGCTCGTGACCGTGAATTCTGCGGGCAGGGCTTTCTTGATAGCCTCGAGCCGACTTTGCCAGCCGATTTCGTCGTCAATTACGCCACGAATACTGAGCTTATCAGTCGAGACGGTCGCCTCTGCAAAGCGAGTCTCGGCGAGTAGATAGAGAGCCTGTACAGTGATGTCTGCCCAAAAGTCCGGTACGACGCCTAGCGGCTGAAAGTCTGTGACTACGAGGATGCCCGGGTAGGAGGAATTTGCCACCTGCAGCAAGTCTTGCTCTTGCTTTTGCGATGCCGTGTGACCGGTGAGCGCTAAATCGCCTCGTCGCCGCAGGATTTGAAACTGCGGAGTCTCGACCGGCAGCGGATCGATCAGACGGGCTTCGGTGGAATCGCTGTCATCGAGTAACGGCGCGATGGCGAGGCCGCCGACGACAATGACGGCAGCGACTATCCTAAGCGCTGGACTGTTGATCACGTAATTCGCGTGCCTGTCCTATCCAGTCTTCACGGTAGATGCGGCTGCGAAATCCTTTCAGGCGTTTGGCAATACGATCGATATCGTATTCGCTCATATCGGCGATCTGCTGGTAACGAAATATGCCCATTTCATTGAGCGTCTTTTCGATGGCCGGTCCAACGCCTTTGATGGCCTGCAACTCATCGCGCAAAACGGCGATCAATTCGTCAGGTTCGTGGTTCTCGGCGAGGTCGTCGGAATCTTCCTCGAACTCAGTTTCTGCTTCGGCGACGAGATATTCGTCCAGCTCTTCTTCGACCGGTTCGTCAGGGTCATTGGAGGCATCGCGGCCGTTGGTCAGCGCATCGGGGTCACGAACGGGCTCGATGCGTGTCTGGCTAGCCTCAGCCTCTGCCAATGCCTCGAGTTCGGCGACGCGTTCATGGGCGGAAATAAGTTCTGTTTGCAGTCGCTCAGCGTCTTGATTTCTTTGTCGGAACTTCGCAATGAGCGGAGGAAGTCTGTTTTGCCAATTTTCGAGTTCATGCTGCAGATTCCGGATCTGCATATTTTTTTTCTCGGCATTGGCGGTCTCCGAGGCTTTGGCGCTGATGGCGGATTGCAATTGATCGCGTTCTGCCATCGCGACCTCGAGGTTGTTGCGGATGTCCTTGATTTCGCGTTGCAATGCATCGCGACGGGAATAGGCTTCCTGAACTGCTAGCGACAGTTCCTTGGCGCGATTCTTGGCGTCCTTGTTGGACGCGAGGTACTGGCTAATCTGCTCCATCAGGCCCTTGTTCTGGCTGATCAGACGGTCGTGTTCCGTTCGCTGAGCATTGATTTGTTCTTGCCACCCGGCACTAACCGCCGCTTTTTCTTCCGTTGATCGTTTGCCGCGGAGCACCCATCCGACAATGGCACCGCCGACCGTCATCGCGGCGATGATTGCGATATGTATGACGTTTATTTCAGGCATCAACCAATTCCAGCGTTCGAGTCACGAATATTAGGACGCAAGTTGCACGTCTTCCATCTCTGCCAACACTTCGATGATCTGCAATACCGCCCAGTCGATTTCCGCCTTGCTGATGATTAGCGGCGGCGCAAGACGGACTACTGTTCCATGCGTCTCTTTGCTAAGCAGGCCCCGGACCATCAGCGCTTCACAAATAGCACGTGCGCTCGCGAGGGCAGGATCGACTTCCATGCCGATAAACAGGCCGCGTCCGCGGATTTCTCTGATCAACGGATTGCGGATCGCGCGCAGTTTGCGCAAGAGATATTCTCCGCTCTCGGCACTACGCTCAGCAAGCTTGTCCTCAACAAGTATATTCAGCGCCTCAAGGCCGATCGCCGCCGCCAGCGGATTACCGCCAAAGGTGCTGCCGTGATCGCCCGGCGTGAAGACACTCATCACGTCCCGGCGCGCAAGAAACATCGAAACGGGTAGTATGCCGCCGCCCAGCGCCTTGCCGAGGATCAGGCCATCCGGTTTCACGTGCTCGTGTTCACAGGCCAGTAGTTTGCCGGTGCGCCCAAGTCCGGTCTGGATCTCGTCGCAAATCAATAACACATTATTTTCGCGACAAAGACTGGCGACCGCTTCAAGGTATCCGTCCGGCGGAATAACGATACCGGCTTCGCCCTGGATGGGTTCGACGATAAACGCCGCGGTATTGTCGTTAATCGCCGCCTTGAGCGACGCGATGCTGCCATATTCAACGATGTTAAACCCGGCGGGAAACGGACCGAATCCATCCCGATATTGCGGCTCATCGGACATGGAGATGGCGGCCAGCGTGCGCCCATGAAAGTTGCCACTGCAGGCAATAATTTCAGCCTTGTCGTCCGCAACGCCTTTGATCTTATAAGCCCACTTTCGCGCCGCCTTGATGGCTGTCTCTACAGCCTCCGCGCCCGTGTTCATTGGTAGAGCCATATCCTGACCCGTTAGCTGACAGGCGCGTTCGAGAAACGGGCCAAGCCGGTCGGTGTGAAAAGCGCGTGACACGATGGTGAGGTTTTCGACCTGCTGCTTGACCAGCTTGACGAGTCGGGGGTGAGCATGGCCGTGGCTTACAGCAGAGTAGGCGCTCATCATGTCGAGGTATTTTTTGCCGTTTTCATCCCAGACGAAGACACCCTTGCCGCGCGTCAGTACGACGGGCAAGGGGTTATAATTGTGTGCGCAATATTGCGCTTCGAGGCTGATACTGGCGCTCATGCGGCCACCGTTCCTGTGTGATGGCCCCGGTTTGGGGAGCCAGTGTTACATAAGACCATAATTTTACAGCAGTAATCACGAATCTATCTACTCCGGTAATGTCTATGTCTAAATCACCCCTGGTCGAAAGGCTGTTTATTGACGGGCCCGTGGGCCGCCTCGAGGCTATTTTGGAGCTGCCCGCACAGGCCTCCGTCGCAAGTGTCGTCGTCTGCCATCCCCACCCGCAGCACGGCGGAACCATGCACAACAAAGTCACGCACACGCTGGCGCGCACGTTCGTGCGTATGGGGTACGCAGCGCTGCGGTTTAACTTCAGGGGTACACACGCGAGCGAAGGTCAGTACGATGAAGGTGAAGGCGAGCTGGATGATGCCCTGGCAGCCATTGCCTGGATGCGCGCCAGATATCCCAAAATCCCGATTTGGGTCGCCGGATTTTCATTTGGCGCAGCCATCGCGGTAAAGGCAGCTGTCGCTACAGAGCTCGACGGGCTCATTAGCGTTGCGCCAGCGATTACACGTTTCGCGTCCGGACTCGACTCGCAACCCCTGTGCCCGTGGCTGATTATTCAGGGTGACAAGGACGAACTCGTCGACGTCGAAGATACCGTTGCGTGGGTTGACGGGCTGGAGCCAGGTCCTGAGCTCTTGATTATTCAGGGCGGCGAACACTTTTTTCATGGCCGATTGACCGATCTTCGCGAGGCCGTAACACAGTTTGTAGAAGAATCTTTGGCATCAAAATCCAGGGCATAAAAAAGCCGGGAAAAACCCGGCTTCGTCGTTTGAACGTCAGATTCAAACTTTAGGCCATGTCTTTCAGGCCCTTCAGAGCAGAAACCTTGACGACTCTGGACGCCGGCTTCGCTTTGAACATCATTTCTTCGCCCGTGAATGGGTTTGTACCCTTGCGAGCCTTGGTGGCTGGCTTCTTCACAACGCGCATTTTCAACAATCCGGGAACCGTGAACATGCCCGGACCGTTACGGCCGCCGAGATTCTTTTGAATCTGACCGTTGAGTGATTCGAATACTGCTGCTACGTCTTTGCGCGACAGACCGGTGTCTTCAACGATCTTTGCATAAATTTCAGACTTGGTCGGTGGCTTACTGGTGTTTGCTGCCATGAAAAAATGACTCCTCAGAAAAAACAAAAACGGGCTGATGCCCGCGGTGAAAGCAGCGCGACGATAACACACTATTCAACAGTCGCAACAGCAAAAAGGCCTTTTATTTAAGGCCTTTTTAGGGTACTGCAGAAAAATCAGTCGGTGTAAAACTGTCTCTGAAATCGAAGTTCCGAGATATCTTCTTCGCCGTCCGGCTTGACGCTGAGATCGAAAACGAGAACTTCGCGGTTGGCAACCGTCGTGTCGCCGACGTAGTAGATGGCAACAATCTCGCCGGGCTCCTCAATTTTTCGCATCGAGATGTTCTTGAGTTGCCCGGTCAAATTTACCGTATTAACAGCGACGTTTGCTGTTACCGGCGTGTTGTCGGATTTTCGAATCACAGAAATGTTAAGCATTGCTCGATTCTTGCTGCGAACGATGTTGTATTCGCGCGCGACGGTGGGAGGAAGCTGATCAGT
>JALHUQ010000278.1 GCA_022866645.1 Woeseiaceae bacterium
GCCATCATCTACGGCGTCATCTTGCTGCTCGGCTCGCTGACCGGTGGCAGCAATCCGCTGCAACCGCTGGCGAGCGTTAACGTCGGCAGCAGTACCGCTGTCGCGGAGGCCGAGCACGAATTGCCGTTTCAACGCATCAAATCTGTTGACGATCTGGACCGCGAGATCGCTGCGGCTGCAAGCAACGGCAAAACCGCTCTGTTGGATTTTTATGCGGACTGGTGCGTGTCCTGCAAGGAAATGGAGGCGTATACCTTTGTTGATGCCGACGTTCAGGCGGCGCTTTCGAATACCGTCTGGCTGCAAGCCGACGTCACGGCAAGCGACGCGACCGACAAGATCTTGCTGGAGCGCTTCGGTGTGTTTGGTCCGCCAACAATCATTTTCTTTGGATCGGACGGCGAGCAACGCCACGGCTATGAAGTGGTCGGCTATATGAAGGCGCCGGATTTCGCGAAACATGTGCGGCAAGCGTTCTCCGTATCGGATAGCATGTCTGCTCAAATCGGCCACTAGCGGGACCATTCCAGTGTCACGAGTTTTTCTGATCTTCGCATCGGCGCTGGTCGCCTTGATGGCTGGCGCACTTTTTTATGCGGCGCGAATTCCGGTTCAGTCTCCGTCCCCGGCGCCGCGCCCCATCGAGCAACCCCGGGTGCTTGAGGCCGCTTCGCACCCCTCATTTACCTTGCCCGACGTATCCGGCACCGACCATGATTTCTCGGAGTGGGCTGGCAAGAACCGCATCCTGAATTTCTGGGCAACCTGGTGCGCCCCGTGCCGCCGCGAGATTCCGCTGCTAAAGGCGTTTCAGGACGAACAAGGTAATAACGGTTTCCAGGTGATCGGAATCGCCGTGGACTTTCCCGAGCCGGTTGCTCGTTACGCCGAAGCGGCCGAGTTCAATTACCCCATATTGGTCGGCGAACAGGAGGCCATGTCCGTCGCGCAATCCTCCGGTGTCGAGTTTGTCGGACTGCCTTTTACGATGTTTGTCGCCTCCGACGGCGAGCTCCTCGGCGCCTACATCGGTGAACTTCATCAGTCTCATCTCGACACCATCGTCGACGTCATGACACGCCTCGATCGAGCCGAAATCTCAAAAGAAGAGGCACGATCCTCACTGCAAGGGCTCTGACCCCAGAGGGGTCTGACCCCGGTGGCGGTGACGAAAGTTGTAGTAAATTTCGGCAAAGGCGTTAGAATTGCTGTCATCTTCGGCTATCTCGCTGCGAACCCCTATAAATGTCCCGCTTGTTGCTCATTAATGGTCCCAATTTGAACTTGCTCGGATCGCGCGAACCGGATGTTTATGGCGCGACCTCACTGGCTGACATCGAGCACCGCAGCATTGAGATCGCCAGGGAACTGGGACACGAACTTGAATGCTTTCAAAGCAACGCGGAACATGAACTTATCGACAGGGTGCAGCGGGCCGCCGTCGACAAAATCAAATTTATCATCCTGAATCCCGGTGGCTTCACGCATACAAGTGTCGCGTTGCGAGATGCCTTTCTGGCGGTCCAGATTCCCTTCATCGAGATTCACCTGAGCAATACTTTCGCAAGAGAGAAATTTCGGCACAAGAGCTATTTCAGTGACATCGCGAGCAGCTGCCTGTTCGGTTTTGGGGCGTATGGGTATGAACTCGCCCTGCAAGCCGCAGACCGGCATGTCAGCTCAAGCTGAGGATAAAAAAATGGACATAAGAAAAGTAAAGAAGCTCATAGAATTGTTGGACGAGTCGGGCATTGCCGAGATCGAAATTACCGAGGGCGAGGAATCCGTGCGCATCAGTCGATACGGGCCGGGTGCGTTTGCGGCTCCGGTACCGACGGCGATGGCAGCGCCCGCTGCAGCGTCGGCGACCGTCGCGGCGCCTGCCGCTCACTCCGAACCGGAAGAAGACGGTTATGAAGTCAAGGCACCGATGGTCGGTACGTTCTACGCGGCGTCCTCACCAGGCGCAGCTCCGTACGTGCAGGTCGGTGATCGCATCGATGAGGGCGACACCCTGTGCATCATCGAGGCGATGAAGATGATGAACCAGATCGAATCCGAGGTGTCCGGCGTCGTCAAGTCAATCCGATTGCAAAATGGCGAACCGGTCGAGTACGGGCAAACGATGATCGTTATTGATCAACGACATAACTCCTGAGCGAGGAGCTACCTGACATGCTCGAAAAAATAGTAATAGCCAATCGCGGCGAGATCGCATTGCGCATACTGCGTGCGTGCCGCGAGATGGGCATCAAGACGGTCGCAGTGCACTCGACGGCCGACACCAATCTCAAGCACGTCCTGCTCGCTGACGAAACAGTTTGCATCGGGCCGCCACAGTCGACTCTCAGCTATCTGAATATGCCCGCCATTATCAGCGCCGCCGAAGTGACGGATGCGACCGGCATACACCCTGGCTACGGCTTCCTGTCGGAAAATGCCGATTTCGCCGAACGTGTTGAATCCAGCGGCTTCACCTTCATCGGACCCAAATCCAGTGCCATCCGACTGATGGGCGACAAGGTCTCCGCTATTGCAGCAATGAAGAAAGCTGGAGTTCCCTGCGTTCCTGGTTCCGATGGCGCGCTGGGTGATGATCCCGACGAAAACATGCGCATCGCGAGGGAAATAGGCTACCCCATTATCATCAAGGCCTCTGGCGGTGGTGGTGGCCGCGGCATGAGGGTTGTTCATGCTGAAGCGTCTTTATTAGCCGCTATCGTCTTGACGAAAACAGAAGCGCGTGCCGCGTTCAACAATGATGTTGTGTACATGGAGAAGTTTCTCGAAGCTCCGCGACACATCGAATTCCAGGTTCTCGCCGATTCGCACGGCAACGCCATTCATCTGGGCGAGCGAGATTGTTCCATGCAGCGGCGACATCAAAAGGTTATCGAAGAAGCGCCGGCACCAGGAATTTCGGAGGAACAGCGAATTCGCATCGGTGAGCGTTGCGTACAAGCCTGTAAAGACATGGACTATCGCAGCGCAGGGACCTTCGAGTTCCTGTACGAAAACAACGAATTTTACTTTATCGAAATGAACACGCGGTTACAGGTGGAACATCCGGTAACCGAGATGATTACGGGCATCGATATCGTGCGCGAACAATTGCGCATCGCAAGTGGCGAAAAACTCCACTACACACAAAAGGACGTAAGAATCCAGGGTCATGCGATTGAATGTCGTATCAATGCTGAAGACCCGAAAAACTTCATGCCATCGCCGGGCCTCATCACACTTTGGCATCCTCCCGGCGGGCCTGGTATACGCATCGAGAGCCACATCTACAGTGGTTATAGAGTGCCACCGTACTATGACTCCATGATCGGCAAAATTATCGCGCACGGTGAATCCCGAGCGGCTGCGTTTGGCCGCATGAGAAACGCGCTGAGCGAAATGGTCATCGAGGGCATAAAAACCAATATTCCGTTGCATCAGGAAATCTTCCAGCACTCCGCGTTTCAGACCGGTGGCACTGACATTCATTACCTCGAGAAACGTCTCGGTCTGACTTGAATCGGAGCACTACGACGGTGGCATGGCGTCAGTTTGTTATGAACCTCGACGCGCTGGATCCTGAGGCTGTCGAAGCGATCTTTGTACAGTGCGGGGCCAGTTCGCTGACCTTGACCGACGCGGGTGACATGCCCGTACTCGAACCGGGCCCCGGCGAGACACCACTCTGGGCGGACACGCAAATTACCGGCCTGTTCTCGAGAGAGACCGACCTCACCGAACTTTGCGATGCCCTGATGATGGAGTTCGGCCTTCAGGAATTGCCTGCGCATCGCATCGACGACCTTGAAGACCGGGACTGGGAGCGCGAGTGGCTCAAGGACTTCGGGCCCATGCAGTTCGGGCAGCGACTCTGGGTATACCCAAAAGGGTCAGAGCCCCTGGGCAACGATATCGAAGTCGTCTATCTGGACCCGGGACTCGCGTTTGGCACGGGCACGCACGCCACCACCGCTTTGTGCCTTGAGTGGCTGGATGGACTGCCCCTTGAGGGCAAGACCCTGCTCGACTATGGCTGCGGTTCGGGCATTTTAGCCATCGCGGCCTTGAAACTCGGTTGTACTTGCGCCGTCGCCATGGATATTGATCCCCAGGCCTGTACCGCGACGCGCCAGAATGCCAGCGACAATGGCGTAGCTGAAAACCTAGACGTTTTGGGGTCTGCGAGCGAGATAGAGGGTGATTTTGACGTCGTTGTCGCCAATATTCTGGCGGGTCCACTTGTGCAGTTTGCCGAATCCATCACATCAACGCTCAGAGGTCGCGGTATGCTTGCCTTGTCCGGCGTATTATGTGAACAAGCTGATGACGTAATGGCGGCCTATAAGCCCTGGATCGAATTTGACCCGCCAGTATTCAGAAAACAGGACGGCCAGATATGGTCGAGATTGACTGGAAGAAGGAGAGCAGGCTAGCGCATCGACGCGCCCTGTAGATAGATTCGATGTATACCCAGTGCCCGGATTGCGAAATAGCATTCAAAGTGACCGCCGATATCCTGAAACAGGCCGCCGGCATGGTTCGCTGTGGCGGCTGTGGTAACGCTTTCAATGCATTGGCCTATTTGTCCGAACAAATGCCGAGGCTGGCGACACCGCAAAAAGCCAATGCGCCTCTACCGGAGCTCAGGCCCGAATTAATTGAAACCGACGATGGTCTTCCGCAAGCGATATCCGCCGAACAAAGTGCGGCCCTGCTGAAAACACTGGACGAGCTGGCCGGTTCCAATATTCGCATCGAGGACACGGGTGTTGAGTGGCGAGTACTCGACCAGGAAGATGCAGCTGCACCCGCCGCGGATGACGATGATGGCGGCCAGTTTAGCTCCGCCGGCAGTGATGATCTGAACAAGTGGGAGATCGTTAATGTCGACGAATATCTCGATGACACCGAAACCCCGATTGATGAGTTCTTGACAGCGACGCCGGAAGTGATTGACGCGCCGGAAATATTTTCCGCGGCGGCCAACCCTGTCTTCAGAGCTGTCGTCGAAGAACTCCGCTTCGACGACAACACGCCTCTACCGGACGACTTCGATCGTGAAGACGAGCCATTTTTTGTGTCGACCCATGAGTCGAAGCCGCCATGGGATGGCGTGGAGGATAGGCGCACACACGTTCCACAAGAAGCAACGGCAGACTTTTCGCTGAGCCAACCCGATGAATGGACAGACATACTCGGTGAATTCCAGGAACTCGCTCCGGACATTGCTGCACCGGCCAACTCGACAGTCGAAAGCAGCTCGGCGGGTGATGGGGATCTCATTGAGGACGAAGTTCCATACGAAGAGCCCGCTCCAGCAGCCAGGGCGGATGTGCTGTTGGACATGGATGCGCAATTCGCGCTACAGGCCGAAGCAATGGGCATCGATCTTAGCGGTATCAATAAGATCGAGATTGGTGACGAACCCGACGAACCCGATGAAAAATTGATCGAAGATTTCGAGGAAAGCCTCGAGATCGAACTCGAGGATGAACTTGACGATGAACTCCTGGACGAACTCGAGGATGAGCTTGACGATGAACTCCTGGACGAACTCGAGGATGAACTTGACATTGAACTCCTCGACGAACTCGAGGATGAGCTTGACGATGAACTGGCAAAAGAAGCTGATTTCGATAAGGAAATCGCGCAACTGGATTTGATCATTGATCAACCTGAGTTCATGGACGAACCGGTCATCGCGCACCATGCGATCGAAGACGAGCTTGCCACAAACGAATCAGACGACGATTCAGAAGATGTCTCAGAGGATCAATCGGGTGAGCACCTTGTACCGCCAATGACGGAGGAAGAACATACCGTCAACATGATGATCGATCAGGACCTCATGGCATTTGCTATCGAAGACGAAGATGGCTTCGCCTCCACCATTGTCATTCAGGACAAAGACACCGAGAAAAAAGCGCGTGTAGAACAAGCCCGAATGGCGAAAGATGACGTTGGCGGCGACGAAGATGACGAGGCGCCCGGCTTTGAGACCATCATCATGGAAGGTGATTTCGTCCGCTCCGCGTTCGACAGCGAAAAACTCGCCGCCGATGCCGCTGCAGCAGCCACACTGGCCAAGCTCACGAGAAGCGGAGGGGACGACAAGGCCCGGTATTCCGGCGGCACGCGTTACGGTGTGATCGCCGGTTTGGTCCTTTTGGTCATTGTTCTGGCAATTCAGGCGATGCATCAGTCACGTGAATCACTCGCGACCATACCGGCGTTCAGCAACACGGTTGGCCAGGTCTATCGAGCCCTGGGTCAGCCGGTGCAACCCGCCTGGAACATCACGGGCTGGCGATTTGAGGCAACCAAGGGCAACGTCGAAGGCGACGAAGAAGAACTCACGATTTACTCCCGCCTGGGCAATAACTCGGACGGTCCACTTCCATACCCACTTATCAGCATTTCGTTGACCGATCGTTTTGAAGAAACCATAGGCAGCCGCGTTCTCGAACCTGCCGAATACTTGCCGACCGATCTTGATCCGCGCAAGCTCGTTCCGCCCGGAAATACGTTTAACGCCGTCATCACCATCAAGTCGGCAACGGAGAGCGCAACGGGATTCAAGCTTAACGTCTGTTACCGACTGTCGGATGGGCAGCTACGCTGCGCCATCGACGACTTTAAGTGAAGCTCGCGCCGCTCAAAATCGGTCCGTACACCATCGCCAATCCTTTCGTCCTGGCGCCTATGGCCGGTGTTACGGATGCACCATTTCGACGCATCTGCCGGCGTTTTGGCGCCGGCATGACGACCTCAGAAATGACGACAGCCGATACGAGTCTCTGGCAGACACAAAAATCCCGTTTCCGGCTGGACCTCGACCTCGACGCCGAACCGGTGGCCGTGCAGATAGCAGGCTCGGAGGCGGACCAGCTGGCGCTGGCCGCCGCGGCCTGTGTAGCCCGTGGTGCCCAGATCATCGATATCAATATGGGTTGTCCGGCCAAAAAGGTTTGCAACAAGCTCGCCGGCTCAGCCCTGCTCAAGGACGAATTACTGGTCGCGACGATTCTGACGAGCGTCGTGGAAGCCGTTAGTGTGCCTGTAACCCTGAAAATCCGTACCGGCTGGGATCCCGATCACCGAAATGCCGTCAATATCGCGCGTATCGCTGAGGACTCCGGCATTGTGGCACTGGCCGTGCACGGCCGGACTCGCGCATGTCGCTACAAAGGCGCCGCAGAATTCGAAACTATCGCGCGCGTCAAAGAGTCTGTCCAAATACCGGTAATTGCCAATGGCGACATCACAACTCTGCAGAAGTCGCATGAAGTATTGCGGCTAACAAACTGCGACGGCTTGATGATCGGTCGTGGTGCGCAAGGCCGACCCTGGATTTTTCGCGAACTCGGACAGCTTCTGGATACGGATCAGGATAAACCGCAACTGGATAAATATGAATTGCGTGATATTATGCTCGACCACTTGGGTGAACTACATCGGTTCTACGGTGAACTGATCGGAGTTCGAGTGGCTCGCAAGCACCTGACCTGGTATTGCAACAGCCTGGCAAATGCCGACGCATTTCGTCACCAGGTGGTGCGCGTCGATAGTGCTTCAGAACAAATTGGCTTAACAAAGAGTTACTTCGATCGAGAGGACGGAGGCGCATCTTTGGCGGCTTGATTTTCCTGAGGCTGGGGAGTACAGCGCGGCCCAGCAGTGGACGCGCCGGTAATTCGGAATTGGACCAAAGTGGCAGACAATAACAATAAGAGCAGCTCGCTAAAGGTGCGAATGGGCAAAATGCCTCTCTGCAAACACACCGAAGATGCGCTGGATCAGTATTTCACGACCTTAAACGGCGATCGTCCGGGGGACTTGTACGAGCTCGTTATTGGTGAAGTGGAGCGGCCATTGTTCAAAGCCGTCATGGACTACACGCAAGGCAACCAAAGTCAGGCCGCCGGCATACTGGGTTTGAACCGCGGTACCCTGCGCAAGAAACTCAGAACCTATTCCCTTATTCGGTAGGAGCCATTGCGGCGCCCTCCCCCTTTTTCTCCAGGTGATTTGATGTTCAACGTACGACGCGCGCTGGTCAGTGTTTCTGACAAGCGCGGTTTAGTTCCTTTTGTTACTGGTCTTCGAGAACTCGGCATAGAAATCCTTTCCACCGGCGGCACCTGTCGTCAATTGCGAGATGCAGGTCTCGAGGTTATCGAAGTTTCTGAAAAAACAGGCTTTCCGGAGATCATGGATGGCCGCGTCAAGACCCTGCACCCCGTTATTCACGGCGGACTACTGGGCCGCCGCGGTACCGACGAAGCGGTAATGGCCAAACACGGTATCGAGCCCATCGACCTGCTCGTCGTCAATCTCTACCCGTTCGAGCAGACCATCGCTCGCGAAGGTGCGAGCATCGATGAGGCGATCGAGAATATCGATATTGGCGGTCCTGCAATGATTCGTGCGGCATCCAAGAATCATGACGGAGTTGCCGTCA
>JALHUQ010000279.1 GCA_022866645.1 Woeseiaceae bacterium
GTGAAACGACGCGAGAATTCATGCCGTTCGCACCATGTTGGGAAGAGGTTTCCGCGTGATTAACGAAAAATTGCCGTTGCCGTTCCAGTTGTGCATCTATCTCCGGCACGCCCTGATTTGCAACCGGAGCTGCCATCCCGGCTGGCAGCTCATCCAGGCTGGTCGTCTGCTGCAGCGCAAATATTCCGATCAAAGCCACCGTCGCAGCAATCGCTGCGCCAGCTAATGGTCGAATCGCCCGCGATGCGCCGACGACAGCCTTCAAAGCTTCTGCTTCCACCGGTCGGTCATCGATCTCTGCAGCGACTCGTTCGTGCAAGCGATCAGCCCCGGCAAGCCCCGCTTCTGCACGCATCAATCGGCCTATTGCCATGTACTCAGCAATTTCGCGCCGCAGTTCGGCATCCTGGCTCATTCGGCGCAGCAACAGTTCTGCTTCATTCTGCGGAAGTTCACCGTCAACAAACGCAGACAGCTGCATTCTTATTCCGTCATTCATACTTCACCCGCTGAGGCCTGTGGCCTCCTTAGCGTATCAGCGATCCGACCTTCTTTCCGATCGCATCGCGTGCTCTGAAAATTCTCGATCGCACCGTTCCGACAGGGCATTCCATCGTCTGTGCAATCTCCTCATAACTCATTCCTTCCAGCTCCCGCAGCACTATAGCCGTTCTCAAATCCTCTGGCAGTGCTGCAATCGCCCGCTCAACCGTCTCCTTGAGCTCGTTGCTGAGCGTCACTCCTTCCGGAGTGTCTGTCTCTCTGAGATTGGCATGCAGATCGAAATGCTCCGGATCCTGCAAATCAAGCTCAACATCCATAGGTCGTCGTCGTTGCGCTGCCAGATGATTCTTCGCCGTGTTGACGGCAATTCGATACATCCACGTGTAAAACGCGCTATCACCACGAAACCGTGGCAACGCCCGGTATGCCTTGATAAATGCGTCCTGAGAGATATCCAGCGCCAGCTCAGGGTCCCGCACGTACCGCATAATCAGGTTGACGATCTTGTGCTGGTATTTCAGTACCAGCAAATCGAACGCGCCCTTGTCACCTTTTTGAACTCGCTCGACCAGTTTCTGGTCGGATGCCTGATTGGACATTTATTGACGCCCCGTCAGGTTCCGAAACAGGGCGGTGCCGCGCAAGCACTCGACACCGGGATAGACCGGATGATGAGCGATTAGTTCTCGGATTTGGGCCTTATTCATCTTAATTCTGTGACACCGTTCCATGTGCTCGCACCCGCGCATTCTTTTGCGGCCGCAAAGGGTAGGCTGCAACCCTGCACTCATTGGCGTTTTTTATTGCCTGAACAGTATGTTAGCAGCTTCATCGCCGTGCACCAATGTGTCGCCATATCACCTGAAAATGGCGCCAGTCATGACTCTTGCGGGCATCACCACGTAGAAGTTCCGCACATTGCGTGCCGTTCGCTGTGCGCAGTCGCAACCAGGCGATTTTTTGCAGTACAACACTGCCGCTCATCAGGGTAGCAGACACCCATTCCTGATCTACATTCTGAAGCTCGAATTCCCCGCCCGAACGGATACGAATAGCGGCGCACGACAGGAATCCACGTTCTACCCGACGCATCTCGAAGCGACCGTAAGCCAACCAGACAAGACCGGCGGCGACCCGCAATTGCGCGCTGATATCGAGGGTCAGAATCAGTACCAAACCGCCAGCGATTAGCAGGCGGCCCGAGGTGAGGACGAAAATGCGTAACCAGGGGTCAGGCGTGAGGCTGGCTGAGTATGAGCTTGATAACACCGGCGATCGGCTCCGAAACGGGCGTTTGCCGTTGCAACAGATAAGCATTTAGCTCCGGATCCGGAAGTTCCAAAACTCCGCGAAATGTGGCTTTTTCTTGATCGTCGGCGATCGGGTAGCGTATTTCGAGGTAACGGACAAGTAATTCATCGAGTTCCCGCATGCCGCGTCGGCATTGCCACCTTAGTCTCGATGCTTCGCTCATTGCTCGCGAGGCTAGTACTTGCGCTCGACCATCATCTTCTTGGTCTCGGCGATGGCTCTTGCCGGATTCAAACCCTTCGGACAGGTTTGCGTGCAATTCATGATCGTATGACAACGATACAGACGGAACGGATCCTCGAGTTCGTCCAGCCGCTCACCGGTGGCGTCATCGCGACTGTCGACCAACCAGCGATAAGACGCCAGCAGGGCCGCTGGGCCTAAATATCGGTCACTGTTCCACCAGTAACTCGGACAGCTCGTCGAGCAGCAGGCGCACAGGATGCACGCGGCTGGCTCATTGATGAGCTCCTGATCTTCCTTGCTTTGCAATCGCTCCTGATCCGGCGGCGGCGGTGTGCGCGATTGCAGCCAGGGTTTGATCGACGCGTATTGCGCATAAAAATTGGTGAGATCCGTAACCAGATCCTTAACGACCGGCATGTGCGGCAAGGGATAGATCTTCACGTCACCCTTCACTTCGTCGTTAGCACGCGTGCAGGCCAGCGTATTACTGCCGTCAATATTCATTGCGCAGGAGCCGCATATGCCCTCCCTGCACGATCGACGAAACGTTAGCGTCGGGTCGATTTCGTTCTTGATCTTGATGAGGGCGTCGAGAACCATCGGACCACAGGTATCCATGTCCACATCGTAGGTATCGACGCGCGGGGTTTCATCGCCGGAGGGATCGTAGCGATACACTGCAAACTTCCGAACATTGCTGACACCGTCAGCCGCAGGGAAGTGTTTCCCCTTCGTAATTCGTGAGTTCTTGGGAAGTCTGAATTCGGCCACTTTAAGAAATCCTGCCTTGGTTTTAGTAGACGCGCGCTTTCGGTTCGACGTATTCGACTTCGTCGGTCAATGTATTCTGGTGCACCGGGCGATAGTCAAAGGTAACCTTGCCGCTACCATCCACCCAGGAAAGTGTGTGCTTCATCCAGTTCTTATCATCTCTGTCCGGGTAATCCTCGCGGGCATGAGCGCCACGACTCTCGAGTCGGTTTGCTGCGGACTCGATCGTCGCCATTGCGTTCAGTAGCAGATTCTCGAGCTCCATGCTTTCCACGAGGTCTGTGTTCCAGATCATAGTGCGGTCCGTGACACCAACATCGCCGAAACTCGTGAACGTCTCTCGCAACAGGCGAACACCCTTCTCCAGCGTCTCGCCAGTACGGAACACAGCTGCATGGCCTTGCATGATTTTTTGCATCTCCAGACGAATCTCAGCCGTGGGACGAGCACCGTCCGCATTACGCAGTTTGTCGATTCTGGCAACGCTGTTCTGACCTGCGTCCGCGGCCAGTGCTTTGTGGCGCGCCCCGGGCGTCATGTGGGACGCGCAAAAATGGGCTGCAGCGCGACCGAAAACAACCAGGTCAAGCAATGAATTCGAACCCAGTCGATTGGCACCGTGCACAGAGACACAAGCAGCCTCACCCACCGCCATCAGTCCTTCAACAACAGATTCGGGGTCAGAGCCCTTTTTCGTGACGACCTGACCGTTAAAATTCGCCGGGATGCCGCCCATGTTGTAATGCACCGTCGGCAACACAGGGATGGGTTCCTTGGTGACATCGACACCGGCGAATATCCGTGCCGATTCGGCGATTCCGGGCAAGCGCTCTTCAATGACCTCCGGTCCAAGATGCTCGAGGTGCAAGTAAATATGGTCAGCCCCGCTGCCAACACCCCGACCTTCATTGATCTCGATAGTCATTGATCGGCTGACCACATCGCGCGACGCGAGGTCCTTCGCATTCGGTGCATAGCGTTCCATGAATCGCTCGCCATCAGAGTTGGTGAGGTAGCCGCCCTCGCCGCGCACGCCTTCCGTAATCAGGCACCCTGCGCCATAGATTCCGGTTGGGTGAAATTGAACAAACTCCATGTCCTGGACCGGTAATCCGGCCCGTAACACCATCGCACTGCCATCGCCTGTGCAAGTGTGTGCGGACGTGCACGAGAAAAATGCCCTGCCGTAGCCGCCGGTCGCGAGTATCACCTGGTGGGATCGGAAGCGATGCAATCGGCCGGTCGCCAGATCGATCGCGACTACTCCGCGACAAACGTCGTCTTCCATGATCAGATCGACCGCAAAATATTCGACAAAAAACTCCGCATCGTGTTTCAGCGACTGCTGATACAGGGTATGCAGCATGGCGTGACCGGTGCGATCGGCCGCGGCACAGGTTCGTTGTGCCGTGCCCTCACCGTAGTGCGTCGTCATACCGCCGAAGGGACGCTGGTAGATCTTGCCTTCTTCGGTGCGCGAAAAAGGTACACCGTAATGTTCCAGCTCAATGACGGCATTCGGTGCTTCTTTGCACATGTACTCGATAGCGTCCTGATCACCAAGCCAGTCAGAGCCTTTGACCGTGTCGTACATGTGCCAGCGCCAATCGTCCTCACCCATGTTGCCCAGTGCGGCGCTGATGCCACCTTGAGCCGCCACAGTGTGACTTCTGGTTGGAAATACCTTGGTCACACAAGCGGTCTTGAAACCCACTTCAGCGAGTCCGAAGGTTGCGCGCAATCCGGCACCGCCAGCGCCTATGACGACAACGTCATAGGTATGATCA
>JALHUQ010000280.1 GCA_022866645.1 Woeseiaceae bacterium
ACTCAGCTACGGTCGTTGAAGAAAATATTCGAGCTGAGAAAATTGCCGACAACACCAAGACGATGCTGGTCGACAACGAAGATCTCGAAAAACTGCTGAAGCAAGCCAAGGAGGCCAGTGCCGTTGCGCAGGCCGACTCGGATGGCGATATCGTACCCGCCGTCGCGCGACCTGTAGCCCCGACAGCAGCTGCGGTTCTCGACATAGCAAATTTGAATCCCGGCGACATTGTCGATGGTCGATACAAATACATTGAGAAGATCGGTAAGGGTGCTTTCGGCACCGTATTGCTTATGCATGATGAAGTTGTCGACGAGCAGCTGATCCTGAAGTTCCTGAATCAGAATGTTTCCGCCGACGAGGAGATGATGAAGCGTTTCGTTCACGAACTGCGGTATTCGCGAAAGATCACGCACCGAAATGTCATCCGAATTTACGACTTTCTGTACCTGCAGGGCGCCTACGCCATTTCGATGGAATACTTCCCATCGCATACCTTGTCCGGCGAAATTCCCGACAGCAAGCCTATGGATCTCGCCAAAGCGCTGCGTTTTTCCAAGGATATGGCTACCGGAATGACCGTTGCCCACCAGGCCGGTGTTATCCACCGCGACCTCAAGCCGGCCAATATCCTCGTCAATAACGAAGGCTTGTTGAAGATCGTGGATTTCGGCGTCGCCGCAGCCGCAAGCAGCGGCGATACGCAGTTGACGAAAACCGGGTATGTCATCGGGTCGCCGAAATACATGGCGCCGGAGCAGATACTTGGCAAGAAAGTCGACCAGACCGCCGACATCTACAGCATCGGCGTCATCATGTACGAAATGGTTACCGGCGTGCCGCCCTACAGTCGCGGCGATCATATGTCCGTCATGTACCAGCACGTGCAAGGCAAAGCCAAGCACTGTCAGGAGATCAACCCACAGTTGACCGATGACTTCGCGAACCTGATCATCAAGTCCATGTCCGTTGATAAAACAAAGCGCTACCAGTCTATGGATGAACTGACTGAAGCGCTGAACTCATTGAATCTCTGAGACGCGCATGGCACGCATAGACGCATTTTTGAAATTGGGACTGGCGCAAGGATGCTCCGACATCCATCTGGCTGTCGGCGTGCCGCCCATGTTGCGTATGAACGGCGATCTCATGCCCATCAAATTTCGCGAGTTGTCGGACTCTGAACTCGAGTCCTACATACTTGAGATTCTGACAGTCAAACAGAAGGAATTACTGAGCCAGGGGCATGATCTCGACTTCTCTTATGTTGCCGATGAAGGCGGCCGATTTCGTGTCAACGTATTTCGAAAGGCGACCGGGTACGGCGCGGTATTCCGATACATTCCCGGCAATGTGCCAACGCTGGATCAACTGAAAGTTCCAGCGATTCTGAAAAAATTCTGTGACTACCACCAGGGGATGGTGTTGGTTACCGGATCAACCGGAACCGGTAAGTCGACAACGCTGGCGGCGATGATCGATCATCTGAACGCGACACGACGACTAAATATCATCAGTCTGGAAGACCCGATTGAGTTCGTACATCCGAGCAAGCAAAGTCAGGTCATTCAACGCGAAGTCGGAACCCATGTCACCAGTTTTGCGGACGGCGTCCGGTCAGCCATGCGCGAAGATCCCGACGTCATTCTAGTCGGCGAGTTGCGAGATGCAGAGACCATTTCGATGGCAATGACCGCTGCTGAAACCGGGCACCTCGTCCTTGGCACTCTGCATACGACCGGTGCAGTAAAGACAATTGATCGAATTATCGACGCACTCCCGGGCGAATTGCGTGAACAAACCAAGGGCTTTTTGGCGATGAGCTTGAAAGCGGTAGTCACACAGGTGCTGGTGAAAACACCCGATGGTCGTGGTCGCAAAGCTATCTGTGAAATCCTGGTCAACACTCGGGCGATAGCGAAACTTATTTCGACGGATCAAACGCACCAGATTTCATCGCAATTACAGACAGGCAGGGATCTTGGCATGCAGATGATGGACCAGTCTTTGCTGGACGCGATAAATGCCAAGGAAATTGACCCCGACGACGCCATTCGCTTTGCGAATGAGAAGAAAAACTTCCAGCGCTTTGTAACCAACACCGACATTATCCCGATCATCGATATCGGCGACCAGTCGAAGCTGTAAGCCCATGAAGAAAATTGACCGATATTTGCAGACAGCGCTTGAGCTAAAGGCGTCAGATTTGCATTTCGTCTCGGGGGATCCGGTACGCGCTCGCGTGCACGGCGGCCTGACCGCCATCATGGACGAAAGGCTGACGATAGAAGTTGTGCAGGAAGCCATGACCGAGATCATGGATGGAACGACGCAAAGGACCTTCGCGAATAACGACGCCGCTGACTTCGCCTACGAAATCGCAGATGTATCCCGCTTCCGCGTGAACGTATTCAGGCACTTGAACGGCATCGGTGCGATCTTCCGCGCCATACCGTCAAAAGCCATGTCGCTCGACGATCTCAATATGCCCGCCGTTATACGGACCTTGTGTCGCCATACGCAGGGCATGATTCTCGTCACCGGCAAAACGGGCTCTGGCAAGTCGACAACTCTGGCGGCCATGGTCGATGAAATAAATCGCACGATGAAGGGACACATCGTCACGATTGAGGACCCGATCGAATTTGTGCACACCGCGAAAGGTTGCCTTATTAGCCAGCGCGAAATAGGTGTACATACTGCGAATTTTGCTGACGCGCTGAAGTCCGCGTTGCGCGAAGATCCCGACGTTATTCTGGTTGGCGAAATGCGCGACCTTGAAACGATCAGTATTGCCGTGACCGCCGCCGAGATGGGTATTCTCGTTATGGGCACACTGCACACGAATGGTGCGGCACAGACAGTAGATCGAATTATCAACTCGTTCCCGGCAGACAAACAAAGCCACATTCGAACGATGATATCGACGTCATTACGTGGCGTTGTATCGCAGCAATTGTTGCCGACCTGTAATCGACCGGGTCGGGCCGCCGCCCTCGAGATCATGATCAATACGTCGGCCGTCGCGAACCTGATTCGGCAGGGCAAACTCGACCAACTTGAAACAGCAATTCAAAGTGGCAGCCGTGTTGGCATGAAAACCATGGATAGCGCCTTGATGGATCTCGTCAATAAGGGCCTTGTATCTGCCCAGGAAGCCTACCAACAGGCGAATAACAAACATATGTTCGAGAAACTCAAAGACTCCGAATAATTTTCGCCGGCCATGGCATAATCGCGCCCATCAAACCTTAGCCTCACGCGCGCCCTGCCTCCAGAAATGTCATACAAACAAAGAACTATTCTCGTTTCGAGTGCCCTGCCCTATGTCAATGGGCCCATGCATATGGGGCATCTGGTCGAGTATTTGCAATCGGATATCTGGGTACGTTTTCAAAAACTTCGTGGCCATAAATGTACCTACGTGTGCGCATCTGATTCGCATGGCACGCCGATCATGCTCAAAGCTCGCGAACTTGGCGTCACGCCGGAACAATTGACCGAAGAGATATCGGCACAATTCATTCGCGACTTTTCCGATTTCAACGTCGAATTCGACAACTATCACACGACGCATTCCATTGAAAATGAAGAGCTGGTCGTCGAAATCTACAAACGACTCCGCGCGACCGGTGACATATACACGAAGACGATTGAGCAGTCTTTTGATGAGAAGGAAGGCATGTTTCTTCCTGATCGATTTGTTCGCGGTACTTGTCCCCGTTGCAAGAGTGAGGATCAGCCTGGCGATGCATGCGAGATTTGCGGTACCACAAACACGCCGGAAACCCTCATCAACCCGGTATCGGTTCTATCGGGCACGACTCCCGTTAGACGCGAATCCGAGCACTACTTCTTTAAGCTCAGCGAGTATGAAAAGCGGCTCCGCCAGTGGATGAACGATGCCACGCTGGACAAGCACGTCATCGCTAAACTCGACGAATGGTTTGATGCGGGCTTGCAGGACTGGGATATATCACGTGATGCACCGTATTTCGGTTTCCGAATTCCGGATACCGACGACAAGTACTTTTACGTCTGGCTCGACGCACCGGTCGGATATCTGGCGAGCTTCAAGAATCTTTGCGACCGTAGGGACGATCTCAATTTCGACGATTACTGGAAGCCCGGCAGCGACGCCGAGGTTTACCATTTCATCGGCAAAGACATCATGTACTTCCATACCTTATTTTGGCCCGCCGTATTGCGGGGCGCGGGATTCCGAACGCCGACCAGTGTCTACGCGCATGGCTTCCTGACCGTAAACGGGCAAAAAATGTCGAAGTCGCGCGGCACGTTCATCAAAGCGCGCAGCTATCTCGACAACCTCAATCCGGAGTTTCTGCGTTATTACTACGCAGCAAAACTCGGTCGCACCATTGAAGATATCGACCTCAATCTCGACGATTTCGTCGCTCGCGTGAATGCGGATCTGGTCGGCAAGCTCATCAATATCGCCAGTCGTTGCGCCGGATTCATCAGCAAACAATTTGACGGTCAACTTGCCGCATCTTTGCCCGACCCGGCGCTGTTCGCCGAATTTGCCGACGCCTCAGACATCATTGCAGATCACTATGAACGTCGGGAGTACTCGAAAGCGATGCGACTGATCATGTCGCTCGCTGACAAAGCCAATCGTTACATTGATGAGCTGAAGCCGTGGATCATGAGCAAAGACGAGAATACCGTCGCTGACGTGCAACTGGTTTGCACGCAGGGTGTCAATATGTTCCGCAGCCTGATGATTTACCTGTCGCCGGTTCTTCCCGTCGTCGCCGACGGTGCGCGAGCTTTTCTCAACGAAGGCGGATGGCGATGGCAGGACGCGTCGACGCCGTTGCTGAGTACGACATTGTCCCAATTCAAACCACTCTTGACACGCGTTGAACCGGAACAGGTGCAGCGCCTAATCGAGCAATCTCAGGAGAGTAGCCCCGTGACCGCAACGAAATCTGACGACGATACGATCAGCATCGACGACTTTATGAAAGTCGACCTCAGAATCGCACGAATCGAAAAGGCGGAAACCGTCGACGGCGCTGACAAATTGCTGTCCCTTACGCTGGATGTCGGCGACTCTCAGCGCACCGTTTTTGCCGGCATAAAAGCTGCCTACGATCCGGCGAGCCTGGTCGGTCGTCACGTTATTGTTGTGGCGAACCTCGCGCCACGCAAAATGAAGTTCGGCGTATCGGAGGGCATGGTCCTCGCCGCGGGACCGGGAGGTTCGGAGATTTTCCTGTTATCCCCGGATGATGGCGCAAAACCGGGCATGCGCGTCAAGTAATCCTTACAATAGCGGAATGACCGAACTCATCGTCATTCTTATTAGTACCGTACTGGTCAACAATTTCGTGCTGGTCCGGTTCCTCGGGCTTTGCCCGTTCCTCGGCGTCTCCCGCAATCTCGAAGCCGCGGCGGGAATGTCCCTGGCGACCGGATTCGTACTGACGCTCTCGTCGGCGAGCGCTTATCTGCTGCACGAATACCTGCTGGTGCCGCTGGAACTCGAATATTTAAGGACGATCAGCTTCATACTCGTGATCGCCGCCAGCGTGCAGTTTACGGAAATCATGGTTCGTCGCATGAGTCCGATGCTCGATCAGGTGCTGGGCATCTACATTCCGCTCATCGCGACAAATTGTGCGGTACTGGGTGTCGCGCTTCTGAATGTGCAGGACTCCAAGGGCTTCGTGCAGTCCGTTTTCTTTGGCTTTGGCGCGTCCCTGGGCTTTGCTTTAGTCCTGGTCATGTTTGCGGCGGTGCGGGAGCGCATTGTAGCGGCCGATATTCCGGCGCCGTTTCGCGGCACCGCCATCGCCCTGATTACCGCGGGCATTATGTCGCTCGCGTTCATGGGATTCTCAGGTATGGCCCGGCCTTGAGTGCAAGCTATGTGGACCGCTGTAATTACACTCACCACTATCGCCCTGCTCGCCGGTATCGGCCTCAGTTTTGCGTCTCGTCGATTGCCATCAAGCGACGTGGCTCTTATAGAGCAAGTGAATGATCTTCTTCCTCAAACACAATGTGCGCAGTGCGGCTACCCGGGCTGTCGGCCTTTTGCAGCCGCGCTGGTCGAAGGGGTTGCCGCCATTAATCTTTGCCCTCCGGGGGGCGAAGAAACCGTTCGGCGACTCGCTGATCTCCTGGGCCGCGACGTCATCCCGCTGGCGGCATCGGTCGTGCCATCCGTCGCCGTCATCGACGAATCGCTTTGCATTGGCTGCACTCATTGCAGAAACGCCTGCCCTGTTGACGCCATTGTCGGTGCCCATCAACTGATGCACAGCGTTATTGAAAGCGAATGTACCGGTTGTGAACTTTGTGTGGCACCTTGCCCGGTAGACTGCATCAGTATGAGACCACTCGCGTGAGTGCCCCGACATACGATCTGGGTACCCTGCACGGTGGCCTGCGCCTGACCGGCCATAAAGAGGAATCGACCAGCAGCGCAATACTCGAAGTGCCGATACCGTCGCAACTCATATTGCCTATCGCCCAGCATGTTGGCGATCCCGCGCAGCCGCTGGTCGGAATTGGCGAACGAGTCCTGAAAGGACAGTTGATTGCTGATTCTGGCGGATCATTGGGCGCACCCATACACGCATCTTCATCCGGCAAAGTCCTCGCGATAGAACCCTGGCCAACATCACGCCGCTTGGGCGCCAGCGCGCCGTGCATCGTCATCGAATGTGACGGCAAGGATGAGGCTGTATTGCCGGCTGACGCTGTGGTGGATTTCACAGCATTGGCGCCGGACGACTTGCTGCGAAAAATATTGCAGGGCGGCATAGTCGGGCTGGGCGGCGCCGCGTTTCCTACCGCACAAAAGCTTATGCAGGCACGCACCTGCGAGATCGATCACCTCTTGCTCAACGGAGTTGAGTGTGAGCCATACATCAGTTGTGACGACATGCTGATGCGGGAAAATGCCGGCGAGATCATCAGCGGTGCGCAAATACTCATGCACGCATTGCAGATCAGTGCGTGTTTTATCGCCGTCGAAAGCGACAAACCGGAGGCGATTCGCGCTCTGGGCGACGTACTGGGTGAAATTCAGGACAGCCGAATCGTTCTGAAGAAAGTACCGACGATCTACCCTTCGGGCGGCGAAGACCAACTCGTACAATTGATTACGAACCGTGAGGTCCCTAGCGGCGGCCTGCCGACTGATGTCGGCTGTTTAGTGCAAAACGTCGGCACCGCCGCTGCAATACACGACTGGATCATTGGCAATACGCCTTTGATTTCGCGTGTTACGACGGTCACCGGCGATGGCGTTGCCAACCCGATCAATGTTCGCGCTCGCATAGGAACGACGATTGGCGACATCATCAAAATAGCGGGTGGCTACACCGATCGCGCTGAGCGGCTGATTATCGGCGGGCCGATGACCGGCAAAGCCGTCAGCACGGATCGGGTCCCGCTCGTCAAGGCAACCAACTGCGTATTGGTATTGTCGGAAACTCTGTCGCCCGGACCCGAGCTGCCCTGCATACGTTGTGGTGATTGTGCGTCTGTCTGCCCGGTGCAACTATTACCGCAACAATTGTTCTGGTATGCCTGCGCGGACGACGAGGTGAAGTTGCGCGAATTCGGACTCACCGATTGCATAGAGTGCGGATGCTGCGACCTGGTTTGCCCAAGTCACATTCCGTTGACGGCAGACTTTCGCGTTGCCAAGGGCCGGATCAGGGAACTCGCGGATGAAAAAGCCCGCGCGGCACGCGCCCGGCTGCGCTTTGAAGCCCGCAATCATCGTCTGGAACGCGAAAAAATCGACAGGGAAGCGGAGCTTGCCTTGCAAAAGGCATCTGTGAAGAAGTCGGGGCCATCCGCCATAGCCGAGATACTTGAGCGCAAGCGCAGGCAGAATGAGGAAGACCAATAGTGGAGTTCCAGCGTCGCGAAGCGCCTTTCCTTGCGCCCCAGGCCGACGTGTCATCGCTAATGCTGCAAGTGCTCGCCGCATTGGTACCGGCCGCTATGGCTCATGTCTGGTATTTCGGCCCCGGATTCATTATGAACCTGCTGGTAGCGGCGGTGTTTGCGGCGGCAGGCGAAGCGTTGATGCTCAGTCTTCGCAGTCGCAAACCGGAAACCGGACTCACCGACTACAGCGCTTTGGTAACTGCCGCACTCCTTGCATTCGCGCTGCCATCGCTTACTCCCTGGTGGGTAACCGCAACCGGTGCTTTGTTCGCGATCGTCGTCGCCAAACATCTTTATGGCGGCCTTGGCTTCAACATCTTCAATCCGGCGATGGCTGGTTACGTCGTTATCCTGGTCGCATTTCCCATACACCTGAATCTGTGGGTCGCACCCAGCATGGGTGATCTCGACTATCAGAAACTCAGCATCTTGCAGACAGTGACATTCACGTTAACCGGATCACTGCCGGATGCAATTTCCTTTGACGCGATTAGTCGTGCAACGCCTTTGGACGTCATGAAATCAGGCTTGAACAATGCCCGTACGATCGACGAAATTCGTTCCGTTCCCATCATGGGCGACTTCGGCGGACGAGGCTGGGAATGGATCGGCAATTTCCTCGCGTTTGGCGGATTTTGGCTAATGATCAAGAAAATCATTCGCTGGCAAATTCCGCTTGGCGTCGGACTCGGACTGCTGGTGCCGGCAACCATCATGTATATGGTAGATCCGGGCTCGAATGCCAGTCCGGGCTTCCATCTGTTCGGCGGTGCGACGATTCTTTGTGCGTTCTTTATCGCAACGGATCCGGTTTCGGCCGCGACCAGTCCAAAAGGCCGTATGATTTATGGTCTGGGAATCGGTTTTCTGATTTATTGTATTCGTCGCTGGGGCAGTTATGCTGATGGCGTTGCGTTTGCAGTGCTGCTGATGAACATGGCGGTTCCCGCGATTGACTACCTGACGCGCCCGCACATCATTGGTCATGACGACAGCGGTGACAGCAATGCATGAACGTCCCGTATGGAGTGGCGGAGTGACATTGGCAGTTATCGCCGCGGTTTGCACTGCAATGGTGGCCCTTACCTGGCAGCTCACTGCAGATCGTATCGAGGCCAATAAGAAAGCGTGGCTGGAGCGCAGTTTGCAGCCAGCACTGGCCGGTTTGTTTTTCGACAGCCCCGTCACTGAATCAATGATCACCATCCCTGTGCCGCACGAGCTGCCCGGATCGGATCCCGCGATTATTTATCGGGTTTATGCAGGCGAAGTGCCCGTCGCAGCGCTGTTTGTCGTATCTGCGCGGGACGGATATGCCGGGCCTATCAGACTCCTGATCGGCGTGGCAATGGATGGCACTGTCACCGGTGTTCGGGTTTTGGAACATCGTGAAACGCCCGGGCTTGGCGATCGAATTGACACCCTGAAGTCCGATTGGGTGCTGCAATTCGACGGC
>JALHUQ010000039.1 GCA_022866645.1 Woeseiaceae bacterium
AATACCGCAGCTTCGAGTACTGCCGGATGTTTGTAGAGTGCCTCCTCAACCTCCGAGCAATAGACGTTCTCGCCTCCGGACACGATCATGTCCTTGGCGCGATCAACCAGAAACACATAACCCTCGTCGTCCATGTAACCCATATCGCCGGATCGGTACCAGCCGTTCTGCAACACCTCGCTGGTCTGCTCAGGTTTGTTCCAGTAACCCTTCATGATGTTCGGTCCGCTCGCTGCCAGTTCGCCAACTTCGCCTTTTGGCACTTCGTTGCCGGACCTGTCAACGATCTTGACTTGCACACCGATCAAGGACTGACCGCAGGAACGCCCTCGATCATGATCGAGTAATTTCTGTTCATCGCGCAGGCCGGTAACCAACGGCGACGCCTCGGTCCTGCCCTAGACATGCACGAATTCCGCCGTCGGAAACGCCTCGGCCGCGCGGCGCACGACTGCTGTTGCGATCGGCGAGCCGCCGTGAGCGACCATGCGTACCGAGCTCGTGTTGCGTGGCTCCTTGAGTTGCAGCTCGGCGATCGCCGCAATCATCGTTGGTACACCGAGCGTGTGTGTGACCTGATGTTTTTCGATCAGATCAAGCGCGACAGCAGCATTGAATACTTTAAGGGGGATCTGACAGCTGCCAGACCAGACACCACCGAGAACGCCGTTCGAGCCGGCGGCATGAAACAGCGGCGCCATGATGAGGAATACATTGTCGGCACCCGGTGGGGCAGCGGTCATGAAGTGCAGAGAATTTGAAATGAGATTCCTGTGCGTCAGCATCACGCCCTTCGACGCACCGGTCGTGCCGCCGGTGTAAAACAAGCCGGCCAGAGTCTCTTCCGTCACGCCAACGCCGAGCTCCGTTTCTTCTGCAGACTCGAGCAGCGACTCATATTCATCGGGAATCATCACGACCGCGTCAACCAGTTCGCGCAGCGAACCTGGATCGCGGTCGCTAATGAGTATCTTCGTCCCGGCATCTTCAATCGCATAGCGCAACTCAGGTTCGGCATGCCGTGTATTGAGTGGCACGATGACAAAACCGGCCGCCGGGATCGCAAGATAAGCTTCTATATAGTGATTGGAATTCGCTGCGAGAATCGCAATCCGGTCCCCGGGCTCTGCGCCCAGCCTCTTCAATGCGCCGGCAAGGCGACGGCAACGCGATTGCAATTCGTTGTGGCTGTATCGACAGCCTTCAGAAATTACTGCGGTGCGTTCACCGGCGACCTGCGCGGCACGTAACAGTGGATCGACAAATGTTTGCATAGACGCCTCTCTCCCACGGTCCTTGCTTAAGTATAGCGATGAATACGGTTGCGCTCATCTCGTTGAGATAAAGACGGAGGCGGTGCTATCGGAGTCGGATATCGAGCGGTTCGATGACTTCTACGGCCGGGTGAGTTGACCTCGGCATCAGTCTGGCCACCGATAGCTCGATAAACTCCTCAGTCGCGCGCAGAGAACCGCGATTGTCTTCGATAACTTTTGCGGCTGCGCGAGCCGCTGACTTGCGAAGCTGCGGATCGTTCAGGTAGGCACCAACGGTCGCGGCCAGCTCCTCTGCATTGCGGACCTGACTGGCGGCACCGCTGGCCAATGCGATGTTGCTGCTTTGCTCAAAATTGAATACGTGAGGGCCGAATACGCAGGGCACGCCAACGATCATCGCCTCGATGAGATTATGCCCGCCATGCCGGACCAGGCTACCGCCGATAAAAGCGACGTCAGCCACGCCATACAATCCCTGCAATTCGCCCATCGTGTCACCAACCAGCACATCCGTGCCAGCGGGATGACTGCCTCTAGATTCACTATAGAGAGCGACCTGCAGCCCTTTACTTCTGCATAAATTCGCGACACGTGCGAATCGCTCGGGGTGACGCGGCACCATGACCAGCAGCAACGATGGATATCGTCGCCGCAATTCCTGGAAGGAGCGAAGGACCATCTTTTCTTCGCCCTCATGGGTACTGGCCGCAATCCAGACCGGGCGCGATTCGCCCCACTGTTGACGCAGCAAAGCGGCTGCATGGTTCTCGGGAGTATGAACGTCGAATTTCAGATTACCCGTAACGCGCATGACATCGTCGGGGGCGCCCAGGGCTCGGAGCCTTTGCGCGTCGTCTTCGGACTGCACGGCCATCATCGTGACTCTGGAGAGCATGTTTTTCGTGAAGCGTGGAAATCGTTTGTAACCACTGAATGACTTTGGTGACAGACGGACGTTGACCAACAGCAATGGAATCCCGCGATCGCTGCACAGACGAAAAATATTGGGCCAGAATTCTGTCTCAACAATGAAAGCCAGGGTCGGGTGTACTCTGTCCAGAAATCGATTGATTGATCCTGGCAGGTCATAGGGTATGTAGCAGTGCGCTACGCCGTCGCCGAGGCATTGCGCAACTTGCGATGAGCCCGTCGGTGTCATGGTTGTGACGAGAATGCGACTGCTCGGGTATGCGCCCTGCAGATACTCGACCAGGCGCACGATAGTTCTTACCTCTCCGACTGACACCGCGTGTATCCAGACTACGTTTTCGGTGTCGATTTCCGGCACAAATCCAAAGCGTTCGCGCCAGCGACGAAAATAGGGTGAATAGCGAATACCGCGGCTGATCAGGTGGAACAGCGCCCACGGCAACATCAAATAGGCTGCACCGGTGTAAAGGCGATTTTTCGACTGCTTCAATATCGTTTTCCGATGTCACTGTCGCTGAATATCTCGGTGACAACGGCCTGACGGCTGTTCAAATAGCGACCATATTCTTCGTCGAATGCGACTCGCGAATCCAACACCTGATCATAAGAACCCAGCAGCCCGAGCAATAGTTCGCAAATCTCCCGGACTGCGTAGCCATCCGAATCGGATCCGCTGATGTAGTCGCAGAGCGAGCGTTCTGCAACGTACTGGGTCAACAATGGGCTTGCGTTCCTGCGCACCATCAATCGAAGTCCGCAAACCGTAGCCATCGGCAGGTCATTAATATCGTCAAACACACAGACGATCTGGTCCGGGCTCAACCCCTCGCTACTGCAGATATGTTCGATGACGAGACGCTTGTCATGCACGCCGGTGTAAACGCCGGTCAGATGCTCGCGTTTCGCAAACCTGATCGCGCTATTGTTGTTTTCACCACTAATGATGGCCGTAAATGGCAGCTTGCCCAGCTTGCGCCACAGTCCGTAACGCAGCATGTTAGTGCCCATCGAATCCGGTTCGGAAAAATTGCTCTCCGCCGTCTCGCCTTTGCGACCGGCATTAAATACTCCGTCCCAGTCGAATACCACGGCACTGCATTTATTCAGCTTCTGCGCCAGCTCCTCAACAGGCCGGATAAAGCTGGCGCCAGTCGACCGAAATTCTGCAAGGACTGCTGCGAGACGTTCCGTTTCGTCCGCACTCACTAGTTGCGCCCGAGCAAGCCAAGCTTAACGATGTCTTGAATGTCGAGAATTCCGACTGGCTTGTCGGCACGCATAACGATGATCGAATCGACCTGTGACTTTTCAAATGCCGTTACAGCATCATTCAACAGCGCGTCGTAAGAAATTGTCACCGGATTTTCTGAGTAGCCCAGATCGCCGAGGGTCGAACTGATAACGTCCGGACCGATTTCCTGCAGTTTTCGTCGCAAATCTCCGTCGGTAAACACGCCGAGCAGGCGGCCATCGTCATCGACCAGAGTGACCGCCCCAAGTCGAGACTCGGTCATCTTGATCATCGCGTTGGTTACCACATCGGACGCCTTGCACACCGGATTCTGCTTGCGCACGATTTCACCGACCCGGTAAGTCATACGACGCGTGTGCTCGACGAACTGATTGGTACCGACCGTCGTCAGGGCATTCTGGCAAAGTTTTCGCATCACCCCCCAGGGCACCGTACAAACATGTACGCCTGCGATCAGCGCCTGGCGCACGTGCTCGGGGTACCGTACCGACGAGAACATGACCTTGGCCGGGTAGTTGTATTTCTCGACGACGTTAACGCATTGCTCGAACAAAGCGATCGCGTCATGTCCTTCATCCTGCAGGCGACCCGCCAGCGGACAGACGAATGCGGCGCCAGCCTCCATGGCCATGTAGGCCTGATTCAGGGTATAGATCAGGTGCACGTTGACCCGATGGCCCTCATCGGTCAGTGTTTTGCACGCGCGCACGCCGATCTCTGAAATTGGCACCTTAAAGACCGGTTTTAATGCGAGCGGCAGCTCCAGCAGCCTGTGCGCTTCGGCAACGATCTCATCATGCGTATCGCCGAGCGCCTCGACCTGCAATTCCGGCACCATCTTGGACAATTCAACGATGGCGCCATCGATATCGGTGATGCCGTGACGGTGCATGAATGTTGGTGTTGTGGTCAGGCCCGTGACGAAACCCAATTTGAACGCGTCTTCGATTTCCTGAAAATTAACTGAGTCGAGATATAGTTCCATCGTTAGTTCCTATGAGTTCAATGTGGCAGTTTTCTAACCAGGCGGTGAATTTCGATGAGCGGCTGCAGAAATTCTGCAAGGTCGTCGAGGTAGTACTGACTGGCGGCGTCACACAATGCGTCCGGCGGGTTGGGGTGTGCTTCAACGAACAATCCGTCGACACCCGCGGCGATCCCGGCGCGAGCCAGCACATTCAGGTATTGGCGTGTACCACCGCGCGGATCCTTGCTCGGTATGCCGTATTTTCGGATCGTATGCGTCACATCAAATACGACCGGATATCCCACCTCCCTCAGCATGAAGAAGCTGCGCGGATCGACGATCAGGTCGTTGTAGCCAAAGGTGTAGCCGCGTTCTGTAAGGATAATCTTGTCGCCGCCGACGGCTTCGATCTTCTGCACTGGTTTTATCATTCCCTCCGGCGCTATGAACTGTCCATGCTTGACGTTAATGACACAGCCGGTTTTGGCGGCCTCGGTAATGAGTTCGGTCTGCATACAAAGGTAAGCAGGTATCTGAATGACGTCGACAACTTCTGCGGCCGGCGCAGCATGCTTCGGATAATGAATGTCTGTCAGCACCGGCAAGTCCAGCTCCGCTTTGATTTTCGCCAGTATTCGAAGGCCTTCATCAATACCTGGCCCTTGGTAGTAATCAAGCGAACTACGATTGTCCTTGGTAAATGAAGACTTGAAAATCAGCGGCAGATCGAGTTTCGCCGCGATACCCTTGAGGCGTTCAGCGGTCTTCATCATCATTGACTCTTCTTCAATAACGCACGGACCGCTGATCAGAAAGAGATCGTCCGAGCCGCAATCGATACCGGCGACGTTGACGTGTTTTACATTTTTCATAACGGAATTCGAAACCTCTTATTGGATTGATAGCGGTGACATTGGATGTCTTCACCACTGCGGTGGACCCACCGAGCCACCGCCTAGTTTCGCACAAACGGCGGGTAGCGTTTGAGCAAAGAGAAATTACGATCGGTGGCACCGCGACTGTTCAATATTAACTGGCGAGCCTTGCTGCCCAGGTCCACTGCCAATGCCGGATTATCAAGGAGACCCTTGAGATTCGAAACTATTTCATCCTGGTCATGTACAAGTAGCCCGGCTTCATTATCCAACAAGTCCCGAACCGTTTCCCTGAAACTGTAATTATAGGGTCCAAACATCACGGCGAGACCAAGAATGGCTGGCTCCATCAGATTATGACCCCCCTTGTTGCTACTGCGGTAAAGCAAGCTGCCGCCGACATAGGCAATATCCGACATGGCGTAAAACTGTTTTAACTCGCCTATCGTGTCGACGACCAGAACATGCAGCGGATCTGCAAAAATGTTTCGTTGATTGCCAGACAGCCCCTCTTTGCGGAGCGCGACCAGACCCTGTTGCTCCAGCGCCTGGCCGATGGCTGCGGACTCCGCAGGATATCGGGGTACGACGATCAGGCGCAGGCGGTAGCCATCCTTGATTAAACGATCATAAGCCCACGCCAGCGCCAGATCTTCGCCGCGATGGATGCTCCCGCCGACAAGAACCGGCATGTCCTCGTCCAGGGCATAATGTTCGCGCAGCCGGCGGCGCATGTTTTTCCCATCCTCGGGGTCACTACCATCATGCTGGTCATATTTCATGTTGCCGGTGACCCTGATCCGGTCCGCAGCAACACCCAGCTCGCGGAAGCGTGATGCGTCTTCCTCCGTCTGCACCGCAAAAAGGGATACCTTCTTGAGTACCCACGGAATCAGGCGCGTCCGCCTATGTGCGCGGAACGATTTCTGCGACATCCTGCCGTTTAACACACAGACGGGAACACCTGACCTTGACGCGGTGGCGATAAAGTTCGGCCAGAATTCGGACTCAACAAGAATGATCAAAACAGGTTTCAATGCACTAAGGAATCGCTTGATCACTGGCGAGAAGTCGGCCGGAAAATAGATGACGCAATAGTGCGGAAACGCTTTTTTTGCGGCTGAAAATCCGGATATCGAAAAGGCGGAAACGACGATATTGCAACCGGTCGCTTGTTCAGCGAGCTTCTTCACCAGCGGTCGCAGAAGATCGATTTCACCTGCCGAAGAACCGTGCAGCCAAACCGAACCGGACAAAGGCGCAATGGTCTTTGGTAAAATGAACCGAGCAAGAATACCCGCCCTGAAGGCTGGCTTGATGGCGAGCATCAAGAGCCACCACGGTAATAGAAGTATGATTACAAGCAGGTAAAATAGATCAAGTAGGATCACGGCTTCCGCATCCGGCGGTGAATTCATTTGTCAGACTTGCATCCGCAGTGCTCTATTATAGGTAAAAGCACCCTGTACTTATCAGCTAAATTCAGGCGGACTAAGATCGTCGAGTAACTTGATACCTGGGAAAATTGAAAACAGAGGTAGGTCCTATGAGTAATTTTGTAGTGGTGATTCCGGCACGCTATGCGAGCACCCGTTTGCCCGGGAAGCCACTACGGCTGATTGCCGGCAAGCCCATGATCTGGCATGTCCATCAACTGGCGTTACAAAGCGCCGCGAGGGAGGTATGGATAGCCACCGACGACGAGCGCATCCAGGAGACGGCATTGGGTTTTGGTGCCAAGGTTTGCCTGACTCGAACAGATCATCAGTCGGGAACCGATCGCCTCGCCGAAGTAAGCGACTTGAAAAATTGGCCGGACGATTTGGTGGTTGTCAATCTTCAGGGGGACGAACCACTGATGCCGCCGGCGTTGATTGATCAATGCGCAAAGTTGCTCGATCAAGGCACGGCAGAAATGGCGACGCTGGCGAGCCCACTAAATTCGATTGCCGATTTCAACGATCCGAATGTCGTCAAAGTTATTGTTGATCGCAACGACAACGCGCTTTACTTCAGCCGCGCGGCGATACCGCATTGCCGGGACAAACAATCGGAAGTCTTACTGGAGTCAGTAGCGTTGCGTCATCACGGAATATACGCGTATCGACGCCACGTGCTGCGGCAACTGGTCGCGGCCGGACCGTGCGTTCTGGAGCAGTGTGAGATGCTCGAGCAGTTACGTGCACTGTGGCTCGGCATCACGCTGCGCGTCGGACGGGCAACGATTCGGCCAGAGTCGGGTGTAGATACTAAGGAGGATCTGGAGGCTGCAGAGGCGATAATCCGGGAGCGAGACCTGTTGGCAGCGAGTGACAATGCAGCTACGAATTAGCATCCGATTAGGTCTTGTTCACCGACACTGCAGAGTGCCGTCTATGGGTTGGCATAAGTCCGGCCATCCATGCTTTTCCCAGAACGCCAGCAGTCCAACCGATCGCATCAGCTCTGCGAATCGCGGGTCCTTACGAAATTCGCCGGCACTTGGGAACCACCAGTCTGGGCTAATGGGCTCGCCTCCCCATCTGATCGCCAGCCGTGCCGGTCCGCCCGAGCCATCGGCGGCAATCAGCGAACTGCTGTCCAGTTCTGACCAGGTGGTCGCATAAGCAGCATCCAGGTCCCCAGCGTTCACCTCGACATGCCAGCGGCCCCCTCCCGGTGGTCCATAAGCGATCAGACCGTCGAGGACCGCACGCAGTTCTGCATCGATATTTCTGTTACGAATCGCCGCGAAAGCGTCGGCGATTTGCTGAGCCCTGTCTGGAAATGCTTTGACGTAGTGCGCTTCCGCCAGATCGTTTTGACCACGCTGCATCGCCGCTCCGCCCTCGATGGCTTCAGGCTGCCAGCCGGGCCAGCCGTTTTCTCTCGCTTTCCTGGTAAACTCACTCACGAACTCCAAGCGTCCGACGGTGACGGCCGCAAACGCAACCTGCCACGAAATGAGCGGAGACAGCGGGTCGAGTTCTGCGGCTCGCTCTTTCTCTGACCAGGCCCGATCGAGGTAGCCAGCTTCCAGCAGAAATGAGCCGTACCAGTCACGGCCGTCGGCATTGTTGGGCGCACGGGCAATTGCTTGGCGAAACATTTGATCAGCAGTTTCCAGCTCACCTTTCTGCAGTGCAATTTCGGCAAGGACGAAATACGGCTCACCGAGTGCCGGTGCGAGGTCCAACGCATAATTTGCTGCGTCGAACGCGCTCTGCAGTTTCGCCTCGGCGTTTTCTTCAGAAGCGTTCCAGACCGGTCGAGCCAACAGCAGCGCTGCCCGCAATGAATGCGCACGCGCAAAGAGCGGGTCATCTTCGATGGCCGAATCGATAAGCGACATCGATTTCTCGATGTCGTCCCTACTTACTCTGCTTTGATAAATGCTGCGCGCGGAGACGAAGCTTTGCCAAGCGGCAAGACTCGTAGTCGGTCGCCCGCCGATCAGTGACAACTCATCGGCGCTCAGTGCCGTCGCAAGAACTCTCGCTATCTGGCCCGCAACGTCAGATTGAATCGCAAAAACGTTTGTAACCTCGCGCTCATAGGTCTGCGACCAGATGTGCGCGTCGGATTCAACATCGATAAGTTGCGCCGTGACTCGCACGCTGTTCCCTGCCTTGCGGACGCTACCTTCGACAACATGACTGACGCCGAGCTTGCGTGCGATCGTTCGCAGATCGATAGCTTGTCCCTTGAACGAGAATGAGGACGTACGCGAGGTAACGCGCAACCCCTGCACATTGGCCAAAAGATTCAGGACTTCTTCTGTGATGCCGTCGGCGAAATACTCCTGGTCGGCCTCAGCGCTCACATTGACGAATGGAAGCACCGCGACGGTCACAACCTCGTTTGGCACCAATCTTGGTGAGTTCTGCTCCGGTAACATACGGTCCGCGACAATCACGAGAATTGCGAGACCCGCCGCGGCGATCGTGAGCCTGTTCAGCCGACTTGCCGTCTCATTTCGATTTGTATCATGGGTCCCTAACGCGGAATCTCGTTTGATGCCTTCAGGAGTTAGCTCGTAGAGCCACGAGGCGGCCAATGCGATCGGCAGTCCTATCACCAGTAACAAAACAACCAGCTTGCCGACCCAAAACGGTAACTCAAGCAGCGAGCTGAGCACATCCGTAGCCTGCAGCAACAACCAACTGACTGCCAGATACAGAATCGCTACCCGGAACACGTTCCGGCGTTTCAGTTCACGAAAGAATGACAAGACCGACGGCTCCCAAGCCAGGCGTTTCTGTGCGCCGGGAGCGCCATTCTACAGCAGCCGCCCGCGAAAAAACGGGGCTTTACGAGACCGGGCGATGGCTAGGCCGACTCGGCTTTTGAGCGCCTCGTCAGGATATCGCGGGCAGTCTCTATAGCCTCCAGCCGCGTCGAAAAGCGCGTCGCTTCTCGCAGTTGGTCCAGGGCGCCAAGACGGCTCAGTACTCGTGCCACACCAAATTGCATTCCAACCACCAGTACCTCTTGATTGACATCCATCGCTCGCTGGATGATTTCTTCAAGCGTCAGTGCGGCACTGCCATCGATGCTTGGGACGTCCGTCAAATCGATGATCAAAACGTCAACCGGCCGCACCGAAACAATGCGACGCATCATTTCGTTGGCGGCACCAAAACTCATCGCGCCGGACAAATGCAGTATGGCTGCGCGACCGTTGCATAGCCGAAACACGGCGGCCTCATCCACCGTAAGTAAATCATGATCGACATCATCAACAATCGTCCTGATGGAATGAATCTGGATATCTGCCATCTCTTTGACGAAGACGAGACTGGCCATCACGATGCCAACACCAACTGCCGTGATTACGTCGACAAAAACCGTCAGGACGAGAACCACCAACATCAATATGAGGTCTCTCTTTTGCGAGCGATGCCACCTCTTGATAAAGCGCCAGTCGATGACATCGATACCGACTTTGAGCAATATGCCGGCAAGAGCGGCGTGCGGGATCACGCTGACAACGGGGCCAAGACCCAGCACGATCAACAGTAAAATGAGGGCGTGCAGTACACCCGACAATGGCGTGCGGCCGCCGGCTTTGAAATTGGCAAGAGTACGCACTGTCGCGCCGGCTCCTGCCAGGCCGCCCAAAAATCCTGCAACGAGATTTCCGATTCCCTGGCCAACGAGCTCTTTGTCGGAATCATGAAAACTGCGACTCACGTTGTCGGCGACCAGGGAGGTCAGCAGACTGTCGATTGAACCCAGCGCCGCCAGTACCGCTGCGCTAACAAGCATGTAACTTAGCTGTGCAAAATCGAACTGCGGGAGCTGCAATGATGGCAGGCCCGATGGCACTGCCCCAAGGAGTGGCACATTGGCAATAAAGAACGCCGCGACTGTGCCAAGAATCAAAGCAAGTAACGGAGCTGGCAGTATGCGCGTGAGGCGTTTCGGCCACCACAGGCACACGCCCAGCGATAATAAACCGACGCCCACAGCGTGCCAATTGATGGAAGTAAC
>JALHUQ010000281.1 GCA_022866645.1 Woeseiaceae bacterium
CTGCAACATCCTCCTCTCTATACTCAGAGATTAGGTGTTGCGTTCACCGGTTGAAACCGCAACCCAAAGCCGCCATTCGCAATTAGTTAGTTATAGGTACGTTCTGCGACGGTTTTTCCACCAATAAGAATTTACATATGCCGCTTGAAAAACAAAGTTCTTTTGAAGACAGCCCAATATGGAAACTCAAACTTCGTCTTCAATTTAGTGGGTGGCTCCAATACATAATTCATGCAATATGGATAGTAATGCTGCTCCTGATTGCTGGGGTTGGCTGGTTGATTGGATATTGGCAGGTGCTTTTGTTTTGGCTGCCTCTTGGACTTGCAGCACTTTTTAGTGTTGCGCTTGTTGGAACGATCGTTATTGTTAAGTATGGGATGCATCCAACCGAACGCATTCCAGCCGACAAAAAGAATCTTGATGCATTTGACCTTATGCGGTCGCGCCATTCATGCCGTTCGTTTCAATCTCGAAATTTAACTGCGGAACATCATGCAGAATTGATGGAGGCCGTTCGATTTCATAGTCAACAAAACCTCCAACTTGGAGAGCAATCCGTCCGGTTCGAATATGTCTCCGCCGCGTTAACGGTTTGGCCGGTCGTTGGGGCACATGAATTTCTAGTTGCCATTGCTCCGCGTGACTATAATCGCTTATCCATAATTGATGTAGGACGCAGCCTGCAAAAAATAGTACTTCATGCTACACCTATGGGGCTCGCCACTTGTTGGATAGGCCCCGGGGCTGATAATAAAAGCATTGTTCAACATCTCGGCAATCAATTCGATCCAATAAAGGATCATGTGATATGCGTTTGCGCAATCGGCTATGAATCGATGTATAAACCATTATTCATTCGTTTCTTTAAGAAAATAACGCAAAAGCGCCGGTCGCTATCTGAGCTTTTTTTCACCGACCCCTCGTTTAAATCTCCGCTGGATACGGAATCTAAACCCTACAGCGATTATGGTCGCTGCTATGAAGTTTGTCAGTGGTCGCCTTCCTCTTACAATGGACAGACGACGCGGTGTGCGGCGGTGACGGGGAAAAGTGGAGGTCAAGAAAAACTAATCCGGTTTGATTTCTGCGCGTCGACAAATTCACGGTACTACGCCGCCGTTGCACTCGGCATCTGGTGTGCGAATTGGGAAACTGGTTGTGCGGCTCTGAATAGACGTGGACACTTGGCCGTTCTCTCGACCGAAGAACGAGCGACTGAATCTGTTCCTGAGTTGCCACGTTATGATGTCAGCTGGATAATCGATTGACACCTCGCATGCGCGAGTCAATTACCGATCGTTTCCTTTCCCGTAACCCTGTCAGCGGAAGCACACCGAGACGACATTACTCCCAAACGAGAAGCAGAAAGAGGATCTGGCTAAATGGAAATATTCGAGTATGTGGCGGTTCTCACATCCATCATCATCGGCCTCGGAATGGCGCAGTTGCTGATGGGTGTGACTCGTCTAATTCAGCATCCTGAGCAAGCGAAGGCTAATTTGATTCATCTTTGCTGGGTGTTCTACATGTTCCTTTTCTCGATATTCTGGTGGTGGTGGGAGTTCAGACTTGACGCTATCGAAGTGTGGACTTTCGGGATCTACTTGTTCGTTATTCTGTACGCATTTTTGGTGTTTCTATTGTGCGCGCTGCTCTTTCCGAGCGATTTCTCGGGCTATGACGGATTCAAGGACTACTTCTATGCCAAACGCGCATGGTTTTTCAGCGTATTCATTCTTTCGCAGTTAGCAGATATTGCCGACTCTATGATCAAGGGCATGGATTATTCCTACAGCTTGGGCTTCCATTACACAGCTACGCAGCTGGCGATTGTGGCTTTTTCCGTAACCGCGATCTTCACCAAGAACGACAGGTTTCACGCGACCTTCGTCCTTGCCTTGAGCGCATATATGGTTTTCAGTGGATTCACGCTCTATGACACAGTTAGCTAAACACAGTGAACGGAAAGTAATTGCGCCACAATGGCCGATGACCATACTTCACTCAGACTATGCTTACGAAATGGTAAACGCCACGCAAATGAACGGCCGCTCCTGGCCGTTCTGAGTCGGTCGCCCTGGCTTAACCCGACTGGCAGCTAAGCGCCCGGAAGCGGCCGCTCGGAGAAAATGAGCTAAAATGATGGTTGCTGACCCTAAGCGGACAGCGAATTTGGCAGCCGCGCAAACGGTCTTGTTGGCGAATTTATCGGTTTTCGTGCATCCCATGTAACCAATCCATGTCGGACGAACTACAAGTGTTGGTCCGACATTAGGAATTTCTGCTTTCCCATGAAGAACTGCATGAGACTTGATCCGACCCGAAATCGTCATTCGCGACTGGCGACCGAATTCCCTGTTGACGGAGGCGCTGAATGAAGAAAATTCCTCTTGTATCCTTATGGTTGTTATTGTCGAGTCAGACTTCTTGCTCAGGCGAGCATCGGCAAACCCAATCTTCCGACATTTCGCTGGAGGGCGCGGGGTCGTTGACCATCATATTTGAGGGTGGTGCAGATAGCGGTTTCAGTGATGGCGAGAAGCAACTAATTACAGACTTGGTAAGGCACACTGAAGAGGAAGTGCGCGCACTATTGCCCGCACTACCTGATGCGATTGAGGTCACTGCGATGGCTATTGACAGAGATGTCGATATCGTTGGTGGCGTTACTGGTCGAGCCGATGCGCCAGGCAAGGTTCTGATTGAGTTTTCCAGCGTCTTTCCGGGCGGAATCTCTGCAGCTGCCCAAGGTGCGTTATCTCCTACGATCTTTCATGAGTTCCACCATTTGGCTCGTGGCTGGACTATTCAGGAAAACAAGTTCGGACCAGGTATTCCTATTGCAGCTGTCAATGAGGGTCTGGCCACTGTGTTTGCTGAAGAATATACAGGCGTCTATTTTGAGGAGGCATACAGTTATCCTGAGGATGCAGTTGCATGGCTGCAGGAGATATTAGCGCTCCCCGTGGACGCTGATTACTCGATCTGGATGATGGGTGAGCACCCTGATGGCCGAAACTCCATTGGTTATCGGGTCGGCAGATATATCGTTCATCAGGCAACTGCAAATTCCGGGAAAAGTATATTGGAACTGAGCAGCCTGGCCCCCAATGAAATACTTAGATTGGCCGAAACTCCGCCGTTGGGTGGTAACTCACCATAGCTTTGTCGAATCGCGGCAAAGTTCTATCAACTCAATCGGGTATCCCTGAAGCGACAGCAAGACCAGCGTCTGGAATTGGCCGTTCTGAGACAGTCGCCAGGAAGCAAACTGAGGGGCTGCTTCACATCGCATAACAGCCGCTCGAAAATTCTGCGGTAAGATGACGGCTTGTGACCCATTCCAGACGGTGGTCGTAATGGCAAAGTTGGGACGGAAATAGACTCTGCCATTCGTGCTCCTGTCTACTTCTTGGCGGAACTCGTAACCATGGAGTCTCGCGCCTTTAATACTCTAACTTGCGAAACCAAACGATGCACGATGTGCATCTGATCTAATAATCCTACCCATCAACGGTGAACGCGATGCTTTCATGCTTCTTTTACTCCGGTCGGTTATTGCCAAGATGCGTTGTTCTGTGGCTCTTGACTGGCCTACTTGGATTGGGTGTGTCGAGCGCCGAAGAGAATGACTTGATTGATCCCGCCCAACTGCCTGTCGCGGCGCCGGAAGAATTGAGCGAAGTGCTGATTCTCGCGACGCCGCATTTTGGCGCTCCTGGCATCAATGTATTTGCCGCCAACAAATCCACCGACATGACCAATTCGGCCATTGGTCGAGATCCCACTGATATCAATGTCACCGATCCGGTTTCGTACTATACAAATAGAATAAGAGCCATTGAGTTGGTTAAAAAGAAGAACTGGCAGGAAGCGAAGCCTTTACTGCAAGAACTGACGGCCGAATTTAAAGACGATGGCGATACCTGGTTTGTATTGGGGCTGACCTACCTGGAGCTAAAACAATGGCAAAAGGCGATAGACGCGCTTGAAAATGCGCAGGCATTGGGAACTCGTTTGTTTGGTATGCCCGGCGGTGGTGCCAACCCCAACGATATGATGATAAGAGTGGCCGAAGTCTATGGGCAGATGGGGGACGAAAGCCAGGCAATACACTGGATCAACAAGGCACTGAAGGCCCGCTGGGATGACAGGCCAAAACTGGCGGGCACCAGTTTTTTTCAACAGGGTAAAAACCCTAACTTCAAGGCATTTGAAGCCAGCGAAGCTTTCCAGCAGGCGGCCGGTTCATATTTGCCAAAGGATCTGACCCGTGATGAGGGCTGGCGTTACGACTTGCATTATTTGGCTAGTGAGATCAAACGATTACACGTTCACCCATACCATGCGACAAGCGCTGCGGCGTTTGAGCAAAAAGTAAATGACATAAACCGCCGCATCCCCGAGTTGTCTGACAAACAAGTCGTTTTTGCCTTTATGCAGCTGTTGGGCACGTTGGGCAATGGCCATAACTTTATTATCCCAGCCTTTGGTGAAAAGGGGTCGTTTAACCAATTGCCGATGCAGTTCTACTGGTTTTCGGACGGTTTGTTTGTGGTTAACGCCAGTGAGCCCTATCGGCAATGGATTGGTCACAAGGTTGAGAAGATCGGTGATATGCCGACACTGAAGGCGCTGGAGTTGATTAAGACGATCAATCCCAGAGACAACGAAATGCAGCAACGCTGGCTAGCACCATATTACCTTGGGTTGCCATCTGTGCTCGAAGGGCTGGGTATCGTCGATAAGGCTGATGCCGTCAGTTTGACGTTGCGCGACAGCGGCGGCGCTCGTCATTTAGTCAGCCCAGAGATCAAACCCATGTCTTTTGTCGGGTTTCCCAAACTGCCCGGATTGAGTACAGCAAATTCACCACGTTACTTGCGCAACACTAACGACAATTACTGGTTTGAAAAGCTGCCAAAGCAGCTGTTGTATGTTCAGTTTAATGATGTGGTAAACAAAGAATCACAATCACTCAAGCAGTTCAGTGAGCAAATTCAGCAACAAATCATCAATGGTGAAGTTACCGACATGGTATTGGATCTACGTCACAACAGTGGTGGCGATGGGTCTATAAACGCGCCTATGGTGGCAACGACAGTATTGTTCAAAGCACTAAGACCCAAGGGCAAGTTGTTTGTATTGATTGGTAGAAATACGTTTTCAGCGGCGCACAATCTGGTCTTGAGCATTACCCGGTTGACCGATGCTATTTTGGTAGGTGAACCTTCCGGATCAAGACCGAATGCCTTGAGCGAAGCCGGGTGGTTTAATCTGCCGTATAGCAAACAAACCGGGTTGATATCGTCACAGTTTCACCAATACGGCGGACCGGAAGATGACCGTATCTGGATCGCACCACATGTGCCTGTCAGTCTTTCTGCCGAGCAGTACTTTAAAGGCGAGGACCCTGTTATGACGGCCATTATTAATATTTCTAGCAAATAATCGGAGCAAGGGGCTCAGACTGGTATGGCACCATTTTTCGGACCAGTTAGTTGAGACCTCACCGGTTGAAACTGCAAACCAAAGCGGTCATTTGCTCTTCAAGACGCCCATGACACGACAGGCGATAGCCGCGCACGATTCTAAAGATTTCGTCGTTTCGCAACTTTGATTAGTTCGTCAGCCATATGGCGACCATATTCTGCGTAACTTTCCTCGGATGGATGGTATCCGTCAGGAGCAAACTTGCTTGGATCTGGATCAAAGTCGAGCGGTACATACACGCAATTCGGCAGACCGTGCAATATCTTTCTGAGCTCTTCATCCAATGACCGGCTGCGCATTCCGAAAACGGCTCGCAACGGCTGGGGCAGCAGCGGAAAACCGTGCAGCGGTGGCAGACCAGCCACTGCGACTATAGCGTTCGGCGAATGGGTTTGTAGCCTAGCCACCAGAAAATTCAGATTCTGCCGCCATTGTCGGAGCGTCGTTAGCCCTGTTACGTCGTTCACGCCGACTGACAGGATGACGTAATCGACGGGGACGTCTGGCAATTTGGGCACCAGCCTATTCAGGACCTTCTCTGAGTTGTAGCCGCTGACACCGAGTGCTTTCCACTCTACGCAGCTACCGAGTGAAATTGCGAGCGCATTTGCTGTCTGGCCGACCAAAGCTCTTGATAGTGTTGTTGCGCCTACCCCGGCTATGATCGAATCTCCGATTGCAAGCAAACGCGCCTGCGTGCCACTACCAACATAGCCGTTAGACGGTCCGCTTGCTGGAGCGAACCTAGGCGCGGTCTTTCGGACGTACAGCGCTTGCGGCACGAGTAACGGGATCAATGCCCAGAACAATATGTTTCTCATTCGTCTGATGCTAAAGCAACGGCCCTGGCGTGTGAACCGATTACAAAATTCGATGCTGTATCCGTTGCCTCGCTCCCTATTTACTGACCAGTTTGTTCGGGGCTCAGCGGCTGCTTATGACCGTTCTGAGACGCTCTCCAGGCAGCTAACTGAGGGACCGCTTCACGTCGCATAGCAGCCACTCGAAAAATCTGCGGTAATATGACGGCTTGTGA
>JALHUQ010000282.1 GCA_022866645.1 Woeseiaceae bacterium
CTTCTGTCAAGCGTTTCGCGCATTTTTGTATAAGGAACTTTATAATAATAAATCAATGACTTATAGAATTTTCGCGAGTAAGTGCTTTAAATATAGAGCAAAAAATATGGCACTTTCGTTAAATTTTTTTAGTACTAGATATAGTGGCATCGTTTCGCGCTATTTTCTGCCGCTAAAAACGCCGAAAAGGCCGTCTTTTTCTCGGAAAAGATCGACTTGAAATGTGTTATCGCGGCACTACATACCCATTCAGGCACACGCTCTGACTGGAGATAAACATGAAAATTGCCCGCTTTGAACCCTGGTCCACTTTTGACCTTTTGAACCGCGATCCTGGCCGCGTTGCGCCACGAGAAGGCGCTGGAGAATGGCTGCCTGCCGTCGATGTTATTGAGGAGAAAGAGGGCTTCCTGCTGCGCGCGGACCTGCCTGGTGTGAATCCAACGGACATCGAGATTTCTATGGATGCCGGAGTTTTGACCCTCTCCGGCGTCCGACAGCCCGAGGAGCGTGGGGAAGGGACAGCCGTCCAGCGAGTTGAACGCTCAACCGGACGATTCTTCCGCCGCTTTACATTGCCGGAAACGGCCGACGCCGACGGTATTACTGCAAGCAGCCACAATGGCATCCTTGAAGTCGCTATCCCCAAGCTTCCACAAGTTAAAGCCCGGCGAATTACCGTAGTAGCGGCATAGGCTACAACGAACCATCGACCTGAGCGCGACCAAACGTCGTGCTCAGGCATCTTTGTAAAGGTCTTACGTTTTCTGTAACTTCCTGTTCACGATTCGTTCAGCTGACGGCTTCTAGTCTGGGCCCGCACCGTAACATTGACTGAGATTGCATATGACAACGAAATTGCGGCTTTTAATTCCCGCCCTGTTCATGACGCTGGTCTGTGCGGCGTCCGCTGCTGCCGGCTTACCGCAGATTGTAAAGGGCGAGCCCGTAGCCAGTCTTGCGCCTTTGGTCGAGCAAGTATCGGCAGCAGTCGTCAATATTCGCGTGAGTCAAACGGTTACCCGCCGTGACTCGTTCGACGATGACGCATTCCGTCGATTCTTCGGTCTGCCGGATGGCGGTAATGGTGGCGCACGGGAAGTTGCCAGTGCCGGTTCCGGCGTGATTGTTGATGCCAATCGCGGGTATATCCTCACCAACCACCACGTTGTTGCAGACGCGGACAAGATCCAGATTTCGCTGATCGACGGCTCTATTCACGATGCCGAGATTGTCGGCTCCGACGCAGCAACGGATATCGCCGTGATCAAGGTCGATGTTAAAGGTCTGACCGAGATGCCTATTGGTGATTCAACCAAAGCGCGCGTTGGCGACTTTGTCATTGCGATCGGTAACCCGTTTGGGCTCAGCCACACGGTGACATCCGGCATTATCAGCGCACTGGGTCGCAGCGGCATCAGTCGGGACGCCTACGAAGACTTCATACAGACGGACGCATCGATTAACCCGGGCAACTCAGGCGGCGCACTCGTCAACATGGACGGCGAGTTAATTGGCATCAACTCAGCGATCATCAGTCGCTCCGGTGGCAATGTCGGTATTGGCTTTGCAGTTCCGACGGAGATCGCGAGTTCAATCATGACGCAGATTCTCGACTTCGGCGAAATTCGACGCGGGCTTTTGGGCGTCAACATCCAGACTATCGATGCAGAGGCCGCGAAAGCGCTGGGCGATAGCGTCGAAAGTGGCGCTCTGATCACGGGTATTCAATCGGGCTCTGCCGCTGAGCATGCGGGCCTGCAGGTCGGCGACATTATTGTTGAAGTCAACAACAAGAAGGTTGACGGTGCCGGGGAACTCAGAAATCGGATAGGGCTTTTGCGCTCCGGAGAGCAGGTCAATATCAAGTACCTGCGCGACAATAAACTTGCGTCGACTCAAGCTGAGCTGGGTCGGGCCCAGAGTCAGTCGGTACTGGGCGAGGAAATCCATCCTGGATTGGCGGGCTCCGTGTTTGCGGTTTCTTCTACCAGCAGCGACAGCGGTATTACCATCGAAGAGGTACAGGAGGGCACGCCGGCTGCTCAACGCGGACTTCGTACCGGTGACGTCATCACCCACGTGAATCGAGTTCAGGTCCAGAGCCTCGAGGAGCTAAGAGAGGTGGCTTCACGCTATGACATTCTGTTCCTGAACGTGCGTCGCGGCGATAGAGCGTTGATGTTTCAAATTCGTTAGACTAGCGCTCCACCCATGAGGTAGAGCCTGGTTCATGACCCTTCCGAACGCCGTTCATCGACTCTGTGTAACCGTCGGAGTCATTATCATCGCGGCGTATGCGGGTCCGACGGCACGGGCAGAAGTCGCGGCTACCCAGCTCGAACGGCAACGTGCCCTATTTCAAACGGTGTTCAAATCGGTAGAGCGTGGTGCCTGGACCGCTGTCGACGACCTCCCGTTAGACGACCGGCACGCGTTGGAGCAGTACGTCCTCTGGCCTGATCTGCGGGCCACATGGCTGCGGGCCAATATCGACTCCGTCTCGGCCTCTGAAGTAGATGATTTTGTGCAGCAATACGGCACATTACGTGCGGCCCGAGAGCTGCGCTATCGCTATGCATTGGACTTCGCCCAGCGCAACGATCTGCCGGGCTATTTGCGAATCTATGAGCAGTTTTATCAGGGACAGGATGTCGAAAAACTCGACTGCCTGGCGCTGCAAGCCGAAATTCAGGCCGGGCGGCATCGGCGAGTTGAACTTCGCGCGATCGATTTATGGATGGTAGGAAAGAGCCAGGTCAGTGAATGTGATCCGGTCTTTGAGTATCTCGACGAGCAAAGGCTTCTGGGCCTGGTCGAATACCAGAAACGCTACCGCCTTGCCGTTGAGGCGCGAAATTTCACTTTGGCGCGATGGTTGGCTAAGAAAATCGACCAACACCATGTCGACGAAACGACAGAATGGCTAAAGGCCGAGAAAGAACCGGCCGATTTCTTGCAACGCAAACGCAATGGTTCTGACACCGAGGTATTGCGTCAGCAACTCACCTACGCGGCCGAGCGACTTACCTACCGCGATCCTGAAAATGCGCTGAAGCTGTGGGAACGGGTCTCGGACCAACACAAATTTTCTGCGGCACAAAAGCTCCTGACAGCGCGGCACATCGCCCTATGGACCGCGCGCGATGGTCTGCCAGGCGCTTACAAATTATTGCTCGAGCTTCCGCCGGCCGCACAAAATGACGAGGTCTTAAGATGGCGAGCGCGCACCAGCCTGCGTGAATCTCGCTGGCAGCGTCTGCTCGCCGATATCGCATTGATGGCAGATTCGGAGCGCAGCAGCGACGAGTGGCGTTACTGGCAGGCCATTGCGCTGATTGAATCGGGCCAGGCACAGGCCACTGTGACCGATCTCGAGTCGCTCAGCCTTGAGCGCAGTTTTTACGGTTTTCTCGCCGCCGACAAACTCAGCAAGGAATACGCGCTGGATAATGCGACGCTTTTGGCTGACGAGGTGAAACTGGCCGAATTGGAAACGCGCCCTGACGTAATACGGGCTCGCGAATTGTTTCTCGTGGGTCTGGATAGCCGCGGACGCTCAGAATGGGACACGATCGTTCAATATCTGCCCGACGACGACAAGATTCAGGCGGCAATTCTCGCGCACCGCTGGGGTTGGCATTCACGTGCCATCGCCACGGCTGCAAGTCTTGGTGAGTACGGCGACTTGTCGCTCCGTTACCCACTCCCCTACAAAGAAAACTTTGAGGCGTCATCCACTCTCGCCAGAATTTCACCGACCTGGGCATACGGGATTGCGCGCAGTGAAAGTCTTTTTATGTACGACGTCAGATCGCACGCGGGCGCTGTCGGATTGATGCAACTCATGCCCGCGACCGGGCGTGACGTCGCCGAGAAAATTCAGGTGCCTTACGCAGGCCTCACCACGCTCATCGATCCCGCAAGCAATATTCGTCTCGGCACAACATACCTGGCACAAATGTCGGAACGTTACGGAGGCAACCAGGTACTGGCGACGGCCGCGTATAATGCCGGGCCGCACCGGGTTGATCAGTGGCTGCCCGCGGACGGGACTATCGACGCTCGCATCTGGATCGAGAACATCCCGTTTAATGAAACCCGCGAATACGTCAAGCGTGTTTTGGCCGCTCAGGCCATTTTCCATTGGCGCATGACAGGCAAGATTCGACGCTTATCCGACGAGCTATTGCTCGTCCAGGCCGCGCAGGGAACGCTGCGGGTCGCCAGACGATAAGGCTGCATCACGTTTGGCGAAATCCATTTCTGCCAGCTTTTTGGCCTCGGCGTAGAAACACTCCAAGCGGTTCTCGCACTTCGAATAAAGTGCTCTGAAGGAGGGCAGCCGCCCCTCATACAGCGTCATCGAAATCAGCCGTGCGTTGTTCAATTCTCCGCTCAGCCAAACTGAACTGTCTTTTCCACTGCGCTCTATCTCTGCAGCCATATCCTCCGCCAGCGTCTTGAGGCGCTCGCGTTTCTGATCGCGCATCAGCTCAACAGCAATATCCGACGCGTAGATCGACCGGAGGTCGCCGCGAGCGGTCTCTACGTGCTTCAGTAATGACTGCTGCAGCTCCCGGCCCGCCAGATAATCGGTCATTTTGGCCGTCTCGCCGCGCGAGTCCAGCCAGAGTTTCACGCCAATTTCCTCAACCGCCGTCGCGAACGATTCATTAAACGATGAGTCGTCCTTTACGTAGACCATCTGATGCGCCAGTTCATGGAACAGCACAGCAATAAGGTCAATATCATCCCAGCGCATCATTGTGCTCAGTATCGGGTCGCTGAAATTGCCGAGTGTGGAATACGCCGCGACGCCGCCGACGACCACATCGAATCCGTCTGCGACGAGCCGCTCCGATTCTCTAACTGCAGCCTCTTTCGAAAAGTAGCCGCGGTAGCTCACGCAACCGGCTACCGGAAAGCACCATTGTTTCGCCTGCAGGGAAAATTCCGGCGCCGCGAAAACATTCCAAACCACGTAATCACGCTGCAGATCGCTGTAGCTGCGATAACTTCGGTTATCGGGCAAGCCGAGAACGGTAACCGAGAAGTCTCGAGCTTCATTCAGAAGACTTAACCGGGTTGCCAGCTGCGGTCCGGTTTTCGGATCTTCGATAACCTCGTTTAGCGGCTCCCGTTTGCGCATGACCTCCCACTGACCGGTTGCGGCCTGCATGTAATAGCAGCCAGTCAACGGTGCGCACAGGAACAGCATGATCAGAAATCTCTGCATAGGCCAACTCTGCTGGCTCTACGACCGGCGCGTCAACCGCTATTGTCGGTTACAATTCTGCGATGCAAGTCTATCTCGTCGGTGGTGCTGTTCGTGATGAACAACTTGGAATCTCGCACAAGGAGCGGGACTGGTGCGTTGTCGGCGCGACACCCGATGAAATGCTCGGAGCGGGCTACAAAAAGGTCGGCAAGGATTTCCCGGTTTTTCTGCACCCAAAGACCAATGAAGAATATGCTCTGGCGCGGACGGAACGAAAAACGGCACCTGGCTACCACGGCTTCGCATTCGATTTTTCTCCTGATGTCAGCATTGAGGACGACCTGCAGAGGCGTGATCTGACGATCAATGCGCTCGCAAAAGACGGCGACGGACACCTGATTGATCCTTACGGCGGAATGCGCGACGTCAAAAATCGAGTTCTCCGCCACGTTTCTGATGCATTTCGCGAAGACCCGGTCCGCATCCTGCGTGTCGCGAAATTTGCTGCCCGTTTTTCGGGTTTGGGCTTCAAAATTGCTGGCGAGACCATGGCGTTAATGCGCCACATGGTCGATGACGGCGAAGTGGATGCTCTGGTTCCCGATCGTGTCTGGAAAGAAACTGAAGAGGCGTTACGCGGCAGCAATGTTCGCGTGTTTTTTGAAGTGTTGCGCGCTTCCGGGGCACTGCAAAGGCTGTTTCCAGAACTTGATCGCCTGTTCGGCGTGCCGCAGCCCGAGGAATGGCATCCCGAAATCGATACGGGGTTGCATACGATGATGGTTCTCGATCAGGCAGAGTCTCTCAGCAACGACCTTGAAGTTCGCTTTGCTGCACTGACGCACGATCTGGGCAAGGGCACAACGCCGAAAGCAGCGCTCCCGCGCCATTTGCACCACGAGGCACGCGGTGCCAGGCTAATCCGTGAAATGGCTGACCGCATGCCGATCCCGAAGGCGTGCCGAGACCTCGGTATTTTGGTGGCGGACCTTCACACACATTGCCACCGGGCACTCGAGCTACGCGACAAGACAATACTAAAGGTTCTTGAGGAGTCCGACGCTTTTCGCCGTCCGGAACGTTTCGAACAGTTTCTGATTGCTTGCGAGGCGGACGCCAGGGGTCGCACCGGCCTTGAAAATCGTGACTACCCGCAGGCCGATTTTCTGCGCGGCGCGTTTGCCGCTGCGTCGGCGGTCGATTCCGGGGCAATAGCGAAGCAGCACGAAGGATCGAAAATTCCGACGGCTATCAGGGAAGCGCGACAAGACGCTATTCGGGAGTTTCAGAAACTGGGTCAGCCGTAGAAATACACGTAGATCGATAATATCGTCGCAGACCCGTAACCGTCGGAGTCGTCAACGCCCAGTCCGATGTCAATATCGCTTTTCTCGCCGATCGGCGTGATAAAACGCAAGGTGCCTGACTTGGTTCTCCTGCCATCGACTTCGCTCTTCCAGGTCGCAAGATCCAAACTCCAGCGTTGCTTGCCGACATCAATTCCAAGGCCGATACGAGCACGGTAGTCGATGAGACTGTTGATCAGGCTTAGCCTGGATACAGACAGGAACTCGAGTATCGGGCGATTCGCATCGATACGCAGGTTGACGTTGTAGTCATAATCCAAGGCCGACAGACTCAGATCAACGGCGTCATTCAACTCGAACCTTGCGGTCAGGCCCGCACCATTTGCATGAAATCGAACATCCTGATCTGGACGCAGATCGCCTCGAAAAATATCGAATGAAAAGTCGCGGTATTCGAAATCGCCGGCAATGCTCACTTTGTCGTTACGCCAATACAGCGAACCGCGATAGTCCAGCGAGTCGAGAATATCGCTGTCACCCCAATAAGCGACCGTCGCACGAACCCCGACCGGATCGAACCAATGGTCTATTCCGACATCACCGTAAATTGTGTCGATGCTAATGCCACGCGGCAAGTCGAAGGAGCTTTTCGCGACCGCCCCGGACAACCACGTGTTCTCGGCAAGGCCAAGTTCGCCAGACAGGCTGGCCGCCATCGCGTCTTCGGAGTCAGCCTCAACGCCGATACCCACAATGTAGCCTTCCGCTGCCCAGACCGGAACCGCAAACAACAACAGTATGAATGCTCTAAACCAGGACATAAAGAATTACGGCGGCCAGGATCAGCCGGTATATCGCGAAGGGTAGCAGACCGATCCGGGTAACCACGCGCATGAAGAAATCAATACTGATATAGGCGACTAGGCAGGCCACCAAAGCGCCGACACCGAGCTGCCCCCAGGCAACGGGCGTAGCGCTGGCTATCAATTCGATGAACTTATAGCCGGCCGCAAGAAAAATTACGGGCGCGGACAACAAAAAAGAAAACCGGGCCGCGTCCTGGCGTTCGAAGCCAAGAAACCTGGCGGCCGTGATCGTTATGCCTGATCGCGACGTTCCTGGCACGAGCGCCAACGCCTGAGCACATCCGATAATGAACGCGTCTTTGTATCCGACACCCGCCAGGTTTCGTTCGCGTCGACCATAGCGGTCCGCCACCCCCATCAGAATTCCGTACCCAGCCAGGGTATAAACGATGACTGCGGGATCGCGAAGGTTTTGCTCTATCCACGACGCGAACATCAGGCCTGCCAGGGCCGCCGGTACTGTACCCAAAGCGATTGCCAACGCCATTCGCGATTCCGGTGTTTTGATACGCCCTAGTAGTACCTGGCCCCCGCCTGAAAGCAGCGAGGCTATGTCATGACGAAAGTAGACTAAGACGGCAATCAGGGAACCAAAATGTACGGCGACATCGAACGCCAGTCCCTGATCCGCCCAATCGAAAAAATACGGAACCAGCACCAGATGACCGGAGCTGGATATTGGCAGGAATTCGGTAATGCCCTGAACGATAGCGAGAATGATTATTTGTAGGGTGGTCAAAGCGTTTGTGTCCTGTCAGAAAAATGAAACGCTGACGGCGTCGTGTTTATGCCACGTCCCAATGCGATGCATTTAAAATTCTCGCCCATTTCACCGGGAAGAGTAAGTGTTTTGATTTGGCCCGACAATTGAAGCTGCTCGACAACCGGCAAATCGGAAAATTCCTCCATCTCGATCGTCAGCCCGCCGCCCATCAGGAACTGAGATTGCGTTTGGTATCCGAGAATCTCGAGTCCGTTGTTCACGGCAGCTTCGGCAAGCGACGAAAAGTCGACCCACGCTGTCAGGTCCTGAATACCGGGATTGATTAACGGGTTGCTGTGCGCATGATGGCGAAAGTGACAACGCAGCCATCCATCGATCCGATCCGCCGCATAATATTCTCGTCGCGACACGCCGTAGTCGAACAGGAACATTGCTCCGCGCCTTAGACTAAGGGCCAAATCCGCGATCCATAATGGCGCCGCGAGCGCAGCTTCGGATGTATAGCCGTCCTCCAGCGTCCGCCCTGTATCCGTCTCGATCGCGGCCACGAATGCGGCCAGCCGCTCCGATGCCTCCGTTTCAGTCCAGACAAAATTCTCGCCACTCACGGACACACATAGCTGGGAAACGCCGGAATCACGCCGCACGAATCGCTCCACTGGCAACGCGTCGAGAACTTCATTGGCAACAATGACGCCATCAAAGTCTCGCGGCAGATTCGACAACCAACGAACCCGGCCAACCAGATGTGGCACGCATTCCTGCAGTCGTCTTTGCTGCCTTTCCACCAGGTCGGCCGATACTTCCAAAATATTGTAGGTCGCTGGCAATACGTTCATTTCTTCGAACATTGCGAGCATATCGAGAGCAAGCTTGCCGCTGCCCGCTCCGATTTCGAGCACCTCGGCGTTCTCGATGTCGCGAAGGATTTCGGCACATTGCCGCGCGAGTACCCGGCCAAACACTGATGAAATTTCCGGCGCTGTAATGAAATCACCATCGCTGCCAAATTTGCTTGATCCCGCACTGTAGTAACCCAGACCCGGCGCGTACAGGGCCTCGTGCATGAACTCGGCAAAACTGATCTGACCACCGGCTTCGCGAATTCTGTGGCGAATATGATCGCCCACCCGAGCACAATGCCTGGCGCTTGTTTCATCCGGTTGCGGCAACGATGTTGGCTGTGTGTATTGCATGTACGCTATAAATTCTTTATGAATGAGCCCATGCCAGAACAGACGCTCAACGGAAATGTCATCCTCGTCACCGGCGCCGCCCGTCGAATTGGCGCGGCTATTGTGACATGCCTGCACACGAACGGCGCACGGGTTGCGATCCATTACCGTGGCTCCGCCGACGAAGCCCATGAACTTGCAGCACGTCTCAACGGTATTCGGGCTGATTCTGCCAAGACCTTCAAGGCAGACCTGCTGGATGTGGCAAACCTGCCGTCACTGGTTAGCGCGGTCGTCGATTGGGGTGGCCGATTGGACGGCCTGGTGAATAACGCATCCAGTTTTTATCCAACACCCATCGGCAGCATTACCGAGCAGCAGTGGGACGAGCTGGTCGGCAGTAACCTCAAAGCGCCGCTGTTTCTTGCACAGGCCGCCGCGACTTACCTGCGTGAGTCTGGAGGCGGAATCGTCAACATCGTCGATATACACGCGGGGCGCCCCCTTAGAAATCACCTGGTCTACGGATCAGCGAAAGCGGGCCTCGCGATGCTGACACGGTCTTTGGCAAAAGATCTTGCTCCCGAGATCCGAGTGAATGGTGTGTCACCGGGCGCGATCCTGTGGCCCGAAAATGGTATGACGGAAACCGTTCAACAAACCATCCTCGACCAGATCCCGCTTGAGCGACCAGGTGACCCCGAAGACATCGCGGCTTGCGTGCTTTATCTGCTGCGGGACGCCACCTACGTGACTGGTCAAATCATTGCGGTCGACGGCGGCCGCTCCATCGGTTGGTGAGTTATGGTGACAGTGACCTTAACTCGGGAGTTAAGGTCACTGTCACCATAACTCGGTGGTTCTTTTAGTAGGCATCCAGCAGCTCGCGGTGTGGTGGTCGATCTCGTTCTGGTTCCGGAGACCGATTCTCGATTGCAGCCTTAAAAGCATTGCCGGGTAGCGAGGTCACCGGACAGGCACCGGTGTTGAGATAGCTCATCGCGGCGACCATATTGGGGTCGAGAGGGTCGCCTACCGGGACACTCAGGTCATCGGCAGCGGCACAGTCCACTGGCAGCCCGTCGAAGTAGTCGCCAGCACCGAGCGCGTTAGCCAATTTGAAAGATGTCGGACGCAGAATCTTGTCGCAAAAGGTGAGTCCGATCTGGCCAACGGGTTTGCCGAAGGTTCGATCGCCGACGATCGCGACATTGACGTGTGGAATCATGCCGTTGGTAACCAACTCGCTGGCGGAAGCTGTTCCGCGGCTTGCAATAACGACTAGCGTCGACAAGGAGATAGAGTTGCTGAGAAGACTAAATAGAGTCGTTCTGCTGTTTGCGGCTGCCCGATTCGCGTTGAATTCGGTGCTCGAAAAAATGAGGTTTTGGGCAACTGAGCCACCAAGATAGTCACCCAGCAATTCGGCAGTACTCACCAGTCCGCCGCCGTTGTAACGCAGGTCGAGGATAACGTCGTTGACGCCCGCCGCCTGGAATGCAGAAAAAACCTGGCCAAGTTCCGCATCTGCGGTACTGATGAATGTCGACAATTCAAGGTAACCAACCTTGCGGCCGCCGCCCGCGTCAATAATCTCCCACTGAGGAACAGGGTCGATGGTGACGATCGCCTTCGTTATGGGCGACAACAGGATCGACGGGCCAACCACCGGCTGCACTTCGAAACTAACCGTTGTGTTCGCAGCAAAAAACGCGCTCACGCCTTCATTCGCCTGTATGTCCGCCATCGTGCGCGAATTTAGCGACAACACCTGCTGCCCGCGAGCCAAACCACC
>JALHUQ010000283.1 GCA_022866645.1 Woeseiaceae bacterium
AAAACCAAGGACTGGCATTGGCAGCCTGTCGGCATGGACATTTCAGCAGATGGTCTGGTTGCCGTCATCCTGACCTATCGCCATGTGTACTATTATCGACGACAAGCCGACCAGGACTGGTTTGCGGCGCTCAATACCACGCCTGTCCAGGTCAGCCTGGGAAATTTCAAGAACGCCGAATCGATAGCGTTCGGCGATGATAAGCGGACTGTATTCGTAACGGGCGAGAACAAGCACTCGCGATTGTTGCGCATCGATTTCAGCGGAGTGGATACACAATGACTATCTATCGTTCACGTTGGCTAATGGTTCTTATCTTTTTCGGGCTTTTCGCCTGCGCAACAGGGAACCCTCCAGCCGCGGTGCCGATTACGGTAATGACCTTCAACGTACAGAACCTGTTCGACAACACGGACGACCCGGACAAAGACGACAAGGCCTACTTGCCGATAGCCGCCAAACAAAACGAAGCGCACATCGCCGCCTGCAACGAGATCGCGGTCGCTGGCTGGCGCGATGAATGTCTGAATCTCGATTGGAGCGATGCGGCCATCGATCACAAGCTCGATGTGCTGGCGGCGACCATTCGGCAGGTTAACGGCGGCAAAGGCGCCGACATCATCACGATGCAGGAAGTCGAGAACGCATCCATTCTCAACCGCCTGCGCACTGAAAAACTCGCGGAGCTCGGCTACCTGCCCGCTATTTTGATTGAGGGCACTGACATTCGCGGCATCGACGTCGCGATACTTTCGAAATTGCCGCTGGCGGGCGATCCGCAATTACACCCCTTGTTGCTGCCAGACTTTCCGGAACGCGAAGGCGATACGCGCGGCGTGTTGCAGGCCGACTTTGTTTTGCCGGACGGCTCTGTGCTAACCGCCTTCAGCGTGCACTTCCCCGCACCGTTCCACCCGACCGCAATGCGCGTCGCCGCCTACCAGCATCTGGCCAGATTGCTGCAGGCTCTGCCCGCCGATCATCATGCCTTCGCCGCCGGTGACTTCAATACGACCAGCACGGAAGACGCCCGCGAGGGTTTGCTCGACGCCTATGCCCGGCCACACTGGACGCTCGCACACGACATCGGCTGCAAGGACTGCAAAGGCAGCTATTTTTACCACGGCGACAACAGCTGGTCGTTTCTGGACATGATCTTCTTCCGCTCCGCCCGTGGCGCAAAAACAACAGCCCAGATTCGCGGAGATTCCGTGCGGATCGCCAATGCCCACCCGGCCCAGGTGAGTGAAAATGGCACACCTGAGCGATTCCGTAGCGAGCAGGGCACCGGCGTATCAGACCACTGGCCGTTGACAGCAATCATCGAACTAACTGTAAAACAATAGCTTGTGGACGTTTAGTGATTTGGATTCTTGTTGACGGCTTAGCACTCGATTTCACACTTCAATCGTGGCTTTCATTTCGTGCTCAAACCCTTATTGCGTAAGTATTTTCGCGCTGTTAGATTCGTCGCACTTTAGCGAAAAACCAGTCCGGCAACCGGCCATTCGATGATGGTTGCAGGGCCCGGAAAATAAACGAGCGAAACTCCTCTGTCACATTCGCGATAGTGGATTTCGCACTTTTGCCAAGCGGGGATACAAAATGATTAACAAATCTCGATTCTCAGGATCAGTGTTCGCGGCTTTTGTTGCCGTCATGATGCTGGCCGTACCTGTTGCAGGAAACGCACAAGAAACGACAGGTTCTATGCGCGGTACGGTTACCGCCCCTGACGGCTCGCCGATAGCGGGCGCCGCCATAACGGTGTACGACACCCGCACCGCCACCAGTCGAACAATGTCAACCAACGCCTCTGGTGTATTTTCTACCAGTGGTTTGCGACTGGGCGGACCCTACCAGGTCAGCATTGCGGCAGTGGATCACGCAAACCAGCTAATTACCGATATCAATATTACGCTTGGCGACACCTACACATTCACTGTTGCGCTAAGCGCCAGCGACGAAGCGATTGAAGAAATCGTTACGACCGCGAAGCAAATTGGCATCGTCCAGGTCGCGCTCGGGCCGTCCGCCACGTTCTCCCTGCTGGACCTGCAGGCTGCCCCGGCGATCAATCGAACGATCACCGATGTCGTCAAGGTAGACTCCCGCATATACGTCGACGAAGGTGGTAACCGCGGAGATGCTATCTATTGCGGCGGCGCTCACCCCCGCTTCAACAGCCTTACCATTGACGGCGTGCGCATGAACGACCAGTTCGGCCTGAACAGCAACGGTTTTCCGACCTCACGCCAACCCTTTCCCTACGATGCCGTTCAACAGGTTGCGGTCGAAATGGCCCCATTCGATGTTCAGTACGGTGGCTTCACCGCCTGTAATATCAACGCTGTTACTAAATCCGGCACCAACGAGTTCCACGGTTCCGTTTTTTATGACTATACCGATGCCGGATTCAAAGGCGACGTCATCAACGGCGGCAAGATTGATCTCGGCGACTTCGAAGAAAAGCGCTACGGCGTTTCGTTCGGTGGCCCGATCCTGAAAGACAAGCTGTTCTTCTTCGCCGCTTATGAAAAGCTCGACGGTACCGAAATTTTTGCCAGAGGCACCGTCGATTCAACCGCCGCCGTGCAGGTTCAGGGCGTAACACAGGCGCAGCTGGACCGTATCGCGCAGGTTGCCCGGGACACCTACGGTTATACCGTCGGACCGATTCTGTCGACCGCGCCTGTCGAGGACGAGAAGATCCTGTTGCGCCTTGACTGGGACATCAACGACCAGCACCGAGCCGCTTACACCTACATGTGGAATGATGGCTTCAACGTCGCTGAAGCCGACGGATTCTCCAATGCCATCGAGTTTTCAGATCATTACTACGAACGCGGAGCTGAGCTCACGTCGCACGTAGGTCAGTTCATCTCCAACTGGACTGACAATTTCAGTACAGAATTTCGAGTCTCGAAGAATACTCTCGATAATCGCCAGTTAAGCAGAGGGATTGTTGCTGGACAGCCCGTCATGGGTGAAGTGCAGATTCGCACTTATGGCCCGACCGGCACTTCGGCAACCGTATTCCTGGGTGCGGACGACTCACGTCACTCCAACGACCTGGATTGGGACACGCTGGGCTACAAGCTCACCGGCGCTTATACAGCAGGCAATCATACGATTTCCGGTGGCTGGGAGCTCGACGAGCTGAATGTCTTCAATCTGTTCGTACAAGAGACCGAAGGTGAGTTTGAATTCGAGTCAAGTACCTACTGCAGTGCCGCCAATCCGGACGGCTGTATCACCCAGTTTGAGTTGGGTTCGCCAGAGGATATAACGTACGAAAACGCCGCGCCGTCGAATAACCCCGACGATGCAGCCGCTCTCTGGGCCTACAACATCAATAGTTTGTATATTCAGGATGAGATTATCGCTGGCGATCTGACCATTGTTGCCGGCCTGCGCTACGACTGGTACACGAGTTCCGACTTGCCGACCGAGAATCCGAACTTCATCGCTCGTAACGGCTACACCAATGCCAGTAACTTTGACGGCGTCGACCTGCTTCAGCCACGTCTCGGTATCAACTGGGATGTGTCCGACGACCTGAGCCTTCGCGGTGGTGTCGGTCTTTATTCCGGCGGCAACCCGAATGTCTGGCTGTCAAACAATTACTCCAACAACGGCATCACCCAGATTGAGGCGAGACGCAATTATGTGACTGGGGGCAACTCATTGTTGCCCGGCAATCCGGGCGGCCTCACCAGCCTGCCAAACGCCGGTGGCGGACTTGCTCTTCTTGACGTACCGCTAGCGATGTACAATGACGTTGCAAGCGGAGCGACCAACGGTGGTGTCAACGCGATCGATCCTGATTTCGAGTCACCATCAAGCTGGAAATACGCGCTGGGTGGCTCATGGAATTTCGACGCAGGGTTTATGGGTGATGGCTATCGACTGGATTTCGACTATCAGCTGTCAAAAATGGATAACGCAGCGATCATCGTCTATGCCACGCTGGAACAGATTGGCACGGCGATTGACGGCCGACCTCTGTACCGGAATATCGATCGCGCCGATCGCGGTGACGGCTTGACTGATTTTGGTTGTTATACCGACGGCTCGTACACCACACTGGCACCAACGTCGCCAACCTGTTCGCAACGGACGTTTAACTCGGATTATATTCTGTCCAATACCCGCAGCGGCGATACCGAGCAGCAAACGTTTACCGTCGCTTTGAATAAGGCCTACGATTGGGGGCTGGACTGGATGTTCGCCTACACCCGCACTGAATCGGATGACGTCAATCCGATGACCAGCTCGGTCGCGTTCTCAAACTACGCACAAGTAGCGTTGAGCGATCCTAATAATCCAGGTGCGTCTACATCGAACTATCTGATTCCAGATCGCTTCACACTGCGCGTGAATTTTCGACGTGCGTTCTTTGGCGACAACATGACGAAGTTCACTTTGTACGGTTATGCCAATGAGGGACGTCCGTTTAGCTACACGTTCGAAAACGCCGGATTTATATTCGGTGATCAGGTCGACGACCGGCATCTGCTGTATATCCCGACCGGCCCGACGGATCCGAACGTTGTATTCGGTGCTGGTTTTGATCAGACGGCATTCTTCAATTTCCTCGACTCAACCGGTTTGAGCGCCTACGGTGGCGGGATTGCTCCACGTAATTACACGCAAGGACCGTGGTGGACCCGGTTCGACTTCAAAGTTGAGCAGGAGATTCCAGGCTTTGGCCGTGACCATCGCGCATCGGCATTTATCCTGATCAAGAACCTTGGCAACCTGCTCAACGAGGATTGGGGCGTACTCAAGGAATCCAGCTTCCCGCGCTACCAGCAGGCTGTCGTGCTTAGCAATGCCGGTTTTGACGCTCAGGGGCGATATGAGTTTAACGACTTCCAGGAGCCGTCAGCATTCGTACCCAATCCGGCCGCTTCTCTTTATGAGATTCGATTTGGACTTAATTACAGCTTCTAGAAAAACCAGGCAACAAAATCAAAGGGCGGTCTTCGGACCGCCTTTTTTTATTGCCGCGTATTTACCGGAAACAGCGTTCTTTGCTTTCGCGCAATTCGTGATAGCGTCGATTCTCTTTATCGACAGCGACACCGACTTTCAGCCCCTGACCCTGTGCCACCAGAATAGCGTCGAGGACCCGATACTTGAGCTCCGATGCCGGCCGTGACGCCGGACGATCCCTGGGTATCCGATAGCCATCACCACCACCGTACAAGAAGTCCGGGACGACCAGGCTGTAAGTCGTGTCCGCGACGATCTCGCTCCAGCCATCGTCGACAGGAAGCTCCAGGCTCACGATCCGATCGCCATCCTTGCGACTGCGATCAACACAGATGCGAAATCCGGACACTTGCGGAAAGTAGCCCTGCGCGCCGCCCTCACCTCGGTAGCCCGCTTCCATGATCTGCTTGAATTCGGCACCGGTCACGGTTGTGTACCGCAGCAAGGAGCTGAATCCGAAAGTTCGTCCGATATCCTCAAAGAGTATGTCGCCTTCGATTACGTCGTCGATACGCAGCGTGCCGGAATTGATGAAGGCGAGATCTGCTGCGGGTTTACCGAAAGCGGCGCGCATCTGGTCGACAATGAAATTGCCCCAGCTGCTCTCTGTGCTTCGGATCGCCTCTTCGCGTGCGTCCATCGCCAAGGCCGCCGTCCCCACTCGCGCCTCGAGGAACGGAAACTTGTCGAGCAACAGCTTGCGCCGCCGATCTTCGAGTACTCGATATTCAGCATCGACAGCAACACTCGTATCGAGGTCCCTTCGCTGTGCGGCGATGATGGGGAGGCCTGCCGCATCGAAATCCAGATCGACGATCCAGATAACGCGGGCGTTTGATGCTCCCTTCAT
>JALHUQ010000284.1 GCA_022866645.1 Woeseiaceae bacterium
CAACTCCGATCAGACCGACACCCAGTGTTCCAGCAACTGTCCAGGAGCTGCCAATGCTGAGCGATGACACAGCGCAGATCAGGCAGGTCGCAACGAAGAAGAAATGTGGGTGCAGTAACTTGAGACCGAAATAAATCATTGCCGGTACAGTGCCGGCCATCAGCCACGTGCCAATAAGCGCACCGACTGCGAGCAGTATCAACATCGCGCCCATCGCAGTCCCGATGCCTTCAATAATCGCCCCTTCAATGTCTCGCCAACGGTGTCCGTTGCGTACGGCAATGACCGCGGCGACCATGGCAGAGAGGATTAAGACAATCTGATTGGCACCAGCGGAGGAATCGGATCCGAACAGGTAAACCGCTCCGGCCAATAGAATAATCAGTACGATCACGGGTAGTAGCGCGTCAAGTAATCCTGGTGCTTTTGGCTCAGTCACTCAATTCTCCTCGCGGCGCGTTTGCCCATCGCCATGCTATACAACCAATAACCACTAAAGGGGTCGAACCGCTTTTGTATTAGACTCTACCCAAGGGAGGTGCCCATGTCGCGTAAATCATTGTTTGAATATAAAGGAAAGCAAGCGACCGTCACCTGGGACGGCAAGCTGTGTATCCATATTGGTGAGTGTGGCCGAGCCAAGGGCGATCTCGCCATCGAGGGCGCACCGACTGAGGTCCCGGGCCTGAAATTCAGGGCGGCATTGTGTCGCTGCGGCCAATCAAAGAACAAACCTTACTGCGACAATAGTCACGAATCCGCCGGCTTCCAGGATTACGGTGCCGTTGGGGAACGGGGTGATGCGGCAAACGATAACGGCGGCACACTGCAAATTAATTTCGCGAAAGATGGACCCGTACTGGTAAACGGCAACCTGTGCGTCAAATCGGCTAGCGGTCGCGAGGCGTGGCACGGAAAGAGAGCGGCTTTGTGTCGTTGCGGCGCTTCAAACAACAAACCATTTTGCGATAGCCAGCACAAGAAGATCGGATTCAAAAGCGACTGATGTATTAAAGGGGTCGAACCGCTTTAATGAAAATGCGGTTCGACCCCTTTTCCCTTAATCGATCAGGCGACCATGTCGCCGCAATATTGTCTGTAGTTTTTTATGGTCGATTGCTTTCGCGACGTGGCCAAGGTCCCCTGTCATGTCCTCGCCTGCAATCAACGCATTAATGATCGCTTCTTCAGTGGCATGAACCGTCGCTGCAAAGAGTTCGTTCATGCTGTCGTTCGGTATGGAGTGAATGATCGCATCGGATCGTCCTTGCGCCGCCTCGGCGTTTGCAGTCGAAAATGCGATAAATATGTCACCAGACCCATTTTGACCCGTATCGCCAGTGACACCAATGGCCAGCGGGACACGTCGCGCGATGCGCTTCAACTGGTGCGGCAGTAAAGGCGCATCCGTGGCAACAACAACGATGATCGAACTGTGCATTTTGATATCGGTTTCGAGCTGCGAGTAGATAAGATCACCCGGAAACTGATCACCAACAGGAACGCCGGCGACGCGCAGGTCGTGTCGACGCCCAAAGTTAGCCTGCACCAGGACGCCCAGCGTATAGCTCACGTCGTCCACCACAACAATCCTCGATGACGTGCCGATGCCGCATTTAAAATCGAAGCAAGTCATTCCGGTGCCACCGCCGACGTTGCCTTCCTCCACAGCACCGCCACCCGCATGATCCAGAGCGGCACCGGCATGCGCGGGGCGAACATGAAACCCATTGATGTCATTCAGATGACCATCCCAGGTTTCAGCGACGACCGGCACGGACCAGAAGTAGCCGGTATCGTCGGCCGCGCCCTGCGCGACCCGCCATTGGATAACGCCTTCGTGTACCGCACCAACACTGTGAGTATTGGTAATCATCACCGGGCCTTCCAGAAACCCGCCTTCTTCGACCCAGGTCGTGCCGGTCATTTCACCATTGCCGTTGAGCGGCGACCATCCCGCGTAGACATTTGATTTCATCGAAGCCAGGCCGCGCGGCAGTATCGCGGTTACGCCGGTGCGGACCGCATGATTGTCGGGCAGGTCGCGAATGATTGTTTCATGGCCGACTGTGACACCAGCAACATCGGTGATCGCATTGAGTGGCCCGGGTACACCGTCAAATGGAATGCCGAGGTCCCTGGCACGGACGGGAGCGGTATCCGCAAACGCGGGCAGTGCCAGGAGTGTCGAAACTAACAGCAGGTACAATTTCATCGTGGTCTCTCTCGTGATTCGCGGTTTCATCTTTGCCAAGCAGTCGCGCACCGTGTCAATATGCTCTCCAGTAAAAAATACCGGGGATTGTGATGTTACGTGCGCCAAGATTGAATGTCCTGCTTGTTCTTATTTTTGTGATTGTAGGAGCGCAAGCGGCCGAGAACACCACCTACATCAAAGCCGGGGTCCTTGTTGATGTGACCCGAGGCACGACGCTAAACAATCAGGTCATTGAGGTTCAGGGGGAAAAGATTATTCGCGTGGTTCCTGCGACGGACATCACCATACCTCCCGGTGCAACGATCATTGACCTGTCCGGCCAGACTGTCCTGCCGGGACTGATTGATATGCACGATCACCTGACCGGAGATCACCGCTTTCATGGCTATTCGGGGCTCGGGATTTCCGTACCTCGCGAGACGCTTTACGGTGTGCTCAACGCGCGCAAGACCTTGAACGCCGGATTCACCAGCGTGCGCAATGTTGGCGCGAGCGGTTACAGCGATGTCGCGCTGCGCGATGCGATCAATGCCGGAGAAATTGATGGGCCACGTTTGAGCGTTTCCGGACCGGCTCTCGGTATCACGGGCGGTCATTGCGACAATAACCTGTTGCCCGCGGAGTACGGTGATCGTGCTGAAGGGGTTGCCGACGGCCCCTGGGCGGTGCGGGCGAAGGTGCGCGAAATCATCAAGTACGGCGCGGACGTGATCAAGTTTTGTGCAACAGGCGGCGTGCTATCGAAGGGTGACAGCGTCGGTGGGCAACAATACACGCTCGAGGAGATGCAGGCCGTGGTTGATGAGGCGCACCAGCACGGCCGCAAAGTGGCCGCGCATGCGCATGGTGCCGACGGAATCAAGACGGCGATCATCGCCGGTGTCGACTCGATCGAGCACTCGAGCCTGATCGATGACGAGGGCATCCAGCTCGCAAAAAAGAATGGCAC
>JALHUQ010000285.1 GCA_022866645.1 Woeseiaceae bacterium
ACATCAATGTTATTCCGGAGATGAGCACGGGCGCGACGGACGGCGCCTATATCCGCAATGCCGGGATTCCTGTTTATGCGGTCGCCGCTATTGCTGACGACCCGAATGACATGCGCGCGCACGGTCAGGACGAGCGAATCAATGTGCAGGCGTTCAGGGATTCGGCCGACTATTGGTACCAACTGATAAGAACGTTTGCCTTGCGTGCTGAATAAAGCGCTGTTCGTTGAACCCCTGATGACACGCTGGACATGTTACACTCAAACCAACATCACATCGGCGGCACGATTCGCATTCGGCGACCCGCCGGCCCCTTGGCTGCCTGGCCAGTGACCTACCTCCAGGTTTCAAACAAATAAATTGACATTCGTGTCGCCGCGGATATAGTCGCGCAAAATAGGCGGGCGAAAGCCCGACGACCCGAAGGGCCGGGCCGGTTTTCGATCGCAGGTCGCCCAACTGCACTTAAGGTAAAACCATGAAAACCGCCCAAGAACGCGCGGAAGAACCCCCTGGTAGGAGGCTCAACAGCAAGTCCTCACCAGAAAGTATTACCCATCCCAACCCTGCCCCAGCAACAACACTCCTTAAGTCTCGCCAGAAACGCGAACGTTCGCAGTTTCACGTGTCCGAGCGATCGCGAGAATTCCTTCGAAAGTTTTATCCCGACGCGTCCATCGACGAGTGGAACGACTGGCGTTGGCAAAATCGCAATCGCGTCCGCACACTGGCCGACCTCGAGCGAATGATCGAGCTGTCACCCGACGAACTCGCGGCCATCAAACGCCATACTGGCGCCCTGCCGCTCGGCATCGTGCCTTACTACGCCAGCCTGCTCGATCCCAAGGACCCTATGCAGGGCTTGCGGCGCACCGTCGTGCCCGTGCTCGGCGAGTTCGACACGTCGCGCGGTGAGAATGAAGACCCCCTCGGCGAAGATTCACACAGCCCGGTACCGGGCCTCGTGCATCGCTACCCGGACCGCGTCCTGTTGCTCGTGACCAATTTCTGTTCCGTCTACTGCCGCTACTGCACTCGCGCCCGTATGGTGGGCTCGGTTGGCGAACGCGCCGTCAGGAAGACCGACATCGAGGTCGCACTGGATTACATCGAGCAAAACACGGTAATCCGTGACGTGCTGATATCGGGCGGCGACCCACTCAGTCTTGACGACGATCGACTGGAATACATACTGCGCCGTCTGCGCAAGATGCCGCATGTCGAGTTTCTGCGCATCGGCAGCAAACAGCCGGTCGTTCAACCAATGAGGATCACGCCGGCTTTGACGCGGATTCTGAAGCGCTATCACCCGCTGTGGATGAGTCTGCATTTCACGCACCCGGACGAATTGACGCCCGAGGTTGCGGAGGCTTGCGCTCGCCTCGCGGATGCCGGCATTCCGCTTGGCAGCCAGACCGTGTTGCTGAAAGACGTGAATGACAACGTTGAAACGATGACCAAGCTGGTGCATGGACTGTTGCGCAACCGCGTAAAGCCCTACTACCTGTATCAGTGCGATCCCATCAGCGGTTCGGCGCATTTCCGCACGCCGGTGTCGAAAGGGGTCGAGATCATTCGCGGACTGCGAGGCCATACAACAGGCTACGCGGTGCCAACGTTTGTGGTCGATGCGCCGAACGGCGGAGGCAAGATTCCGATAGCGCCCGACTACGTCGCCGGCTACGAAGGTGACGACCTGTTATTGCAGAGCTATGACGGCGGCACCTACCGTTATCCGGATTCAGGCAGGCAGCTGCCTACTCTGAAAGAGGACGCATCATGAAGCAAGCGACATTCCGCATAGGCATGACCTACGACTTACGCGACGCATATCTCGAAGAAGGCTATAGCGAAATCGAGACGGCGGAGCTCGATCGCGTCGATACCATCGACAGCATCGAGTCGGTACTTCTTGGCTTGGGCTATGAAGTTGACCGCATTGGGAACGTCAAGCAACTGGCAAAGCGCCTCGTCAATGGCGACAGCTGGGATCTGGTGTTCAATATTTGCGAAGGTATGCACGGTATCGCGCGGGAAGCTCAGGTCCCGGCCTTGCTCGACGCCTACCGGATTCCCTACGTTTTTTCAGATGCGCTGATCTGTGCGCTGACACTACACAAGGGTATTACCAAGGACGTGGTTCGGGCAGCGCAGGTTGCAACGCCGGATTACCTGATCGTGCATAAGATGTCCGATATCAAGACCGTCGAGCTCGACTTCCCGTTGTTTGCAAAACCCATTGCCGAAGGCACCGGCAAGGGCATAACGGCCAAGTCTAAAGTCAACAACCTGGCCGAGCTGCAGCGTCTGTGCAGAGAATTACTGAAAGAGCACAAACAGCCGGTACTGGTGGAACGATTTCTTCCCGGCCGCGAGTTTACAGTCGGTATTACCGGCACAGGCTCTAATGCGGTTGCGCTCGCGACGCTGGAAATTGTGTTGTTGGAAGGCGCTGAGTCGGAGGTTTACTCCTACCACAACAAGGAAAACTGCGAAGAGCTGGTCGAATACAGACTGGTACCGCCGAGTGCGCTCAAACGTCAGGTTGAGGCGGTCGCATTGGGTGCCTGGCGCGCGCTGGGTTGTCGCGATGGCGGTCGCATCGACCTCCGCCAGGACCAACACGGGCAGACACATTTCATCGAGGTAAATCCGCTCGCGGGTCTGCATCCTGAACATTCGGATCTGCCGATCATGGCGACGATGTGCGGTGTGAGCTACACATCGTTAATTACCAGAATCTTGCAATCTGCACTGGATCGATGCGGCGGGCTGCAGCTCGCTGCTGTCCGGCATGCCACTTAAGCGGTCGATAGCGTGCCTGTGACGGGCGCCAATCGATCGGCGCTCGTCATCCACGAGGCTATTGGTGCCGGCGCGCGACCCGACGAGGACGACACGCTCGACCAGGTGAGGTACGTCTCGGCGGCGCTACAGGAATCAGGCTGGACGGTCTCGGTGCTGGCTGCAGATCTCGATCTTGCCGCGGTGCGCCAGGAGATATTGCGGCAGAATCCGACACTGGTCTTCAATCTTGTCGAGTCACTCGGAGGCGACGGGCGACTGATTCATTTTGTGCCAGCGCTGCTGCAGTCCAGCCGAATTCGGTTTACGGGTTCGGGTGCCGATGCAATTTATGTGAGCTCGCAAAAAAGGCTCGCCAAGAAACTTATGCGTGCCAATGGCATACCGACTCCAGCAGACTTCGGTCCGGGTGAGGCATACTTCGGCGAAAACATTTCATGGATAATCAAGTCAGTCTGGGAGCATGCTTCCCTGGGCCTGGATGATGGCTGTGTGGTCAACAGTCTTCCGGCGGCCCGGAAGCGGTTTCGCGCTTGCAAGGCTCAGCATGGCGGCGAGTGGTTCGCCGAACAATATATTGATGGCAGAGAATTCAACCTGTCATTGATCGAAGTGAATGGCCGGCCGGAGTTGCTACCGATCGCCGAAATGACTTTCGTCGACTATCCGACGGGCAAACCAAGAATCGTGGGCTACGCTGCCAAATGGGATCGGACCGCTCCTGAGTACACCGCGACTCAGCGCGTGTTTGGAAAGCTACCCGCAGCCGAGCTGGATGTTCTGCGCAACGTCGCACTGCATTGCTGGACGACTTTCGGATTGAGAGGATACGCCCGGGTTGATATCCGCATGGACAAGAAGGGAAAACCATGGGTGCTCGAGATCAATACAAACCCATGTCTCACACCGGACTCCGGTTTCGTCGCCGCCGTGACAAGCTCTGGGCGAAGCTATAAGCAACTTATTGACCTCATTACATTCGCGACTGACCGAGTAATTTAATGTTTCGTATACACAAGATCTTCGACGTTACGACGTCGACGAATCGCCAGCTTCTTTCCCAGGTTCAGGCAATGCTACGCGTGCAGTTCAACGCGCTGAGCGAGAAAGACATTGCGAAGCTTCCCGCGCAGCTTGCCAATCCGATGAAGTACCGCTTTCGCTCGATCCTGCTGGTGGCCGAGGACGGTCACGCAACCGTGCGCGGTTTCGCCATGCTCCTGCATGCGCCCGATCTCAATTTTTGCTATCTCGACTATATTTGTGCCGGGCGCGGCGAAACGGGTCGCGGCATTGGCGGCGCATTGTACGAACGGGTACGAGAAGAGGCCCTGCAACTCGGGGTTGTCGGAATCTTCCTGGAATGCCTGCCCGACGACCCGGCACTGTCTCCCGACCCGGCGATACGCAAGCAAAACGCAGCTCGTTTGAAGTTTTACGAACGATTTGGCGCGCGCCCGCTCGCGAATACGGCGTATGAGACTCCGCTGACAAATGATGCTACGGATCCGCCCTACCTCGTGTTCGACAATCTCGGCCAGAAGCCGGGACTCAGCCGCGACAAAACGCGCAACATCGTCAGGGCAGTACTCGAGCGCAAGTATGCCAATGTGTGCCCTCCCGAGTACGTTGACAAGATCGTTAAATCGATCAAGGACAACCCGGTACAGCTGCGCGAACCGCGCTACCTGAAGAACAGCGAGACCCCGGCAGAAAACCGGCCGAAACAACGACGCATCGCGCTGATCATTAACGACGGGCACTCGATACACCATGTCAATGATCGTGGTTACGTCGAAGCGCCGGTCAGGATCGCGTCCATCACCAAAGAACTCGATAAGACGGATTACTTCGAGGCGCTTGCGCCGAGGAAATTCGGAGTGTCGGTGATCGAGAAAGTGCACAAGCCGGAGTTCGTGCAGTTTCTGCAGAAGGCCTGCGCCAACGTACCGCCAGGCAAGTCGGTCTATCCCTATGTGTTCCCGTCGCGCAATCGCGCCCGGCCGCCCAAGGAGCTACCGCTGCGCGCAGGCTATTACTGTATCGACACGTTTACACCACTGAATGCCAATGCGTACAAAGCGGCCCGAGGCGCGGTTGATTGCACCATGACCGGTGCCGATTGGTTGCTGGGTGGCGGCCGCGCCGCCTACGCACTGGTTCGACCGCCAGGCCATCATGCCGAGACCGAGGCGTTCGGCGGATTCTGCTACTTCAATTCCGGGGCCATCGCCGCACACCACCTCAGTGACCGTGGCAAAGTGGTCTTGCTGGACATCGACTATCACCACGGCAACGGTGCTCAGGATATTTTTTACCGCCGGAAGGACGTCTACACGATCTCGATTCATGGCCATCCGCGTTACAGCTATCCCTATTTCTCCGGATTCGACGACGAGAAAGGCGAAGACGAAGGCAAGGGATACAATCTCAACTTCCCATTGCGGGAGAACCTGGACGGCGAGGCCTATCGCAAGGTGCTTGCAGTTGCTTTAGACAAGATCCGCAAGTACAACCCGCAGTTTCTGGTGCTGGCATTAGGCCTCGACACCGCGAAGGGTGATCCGACGGGGTCGTTTTCGCTTATGGCGAGGGATTTCCGTGAGAACGGCCGGATGATCGGTGCCCTCTCCTTACCCACGCTGGTTGTGCAGGAAGGTGGTTACAGGACGCAGACGCTGGGCATCAACGCGCGGAACTTTTTCACAGGTCTCTGGGACGGCATCGGCGGCAGCACCGCCGCCGCAAAAAAATGATGCGGTGGCGCGTGACCGTGCAGGAGTCCGATGCGGCCGCCGTGTACGCGCTCGTAACCGAGACCGGTTTCTTTTCGAAATCGGAACAACAGATTGCTATTGAGCTGGTCGAGGAAACCCTGTCCATGGGCAAGGAAAGCGGCTACGAATTCGTATTCGTGGACATGCCGGGTAAACCTGGCAGCTTGCTGGGCTACACCTGCTACGGTCCTATTCCGGACACGGTTTCAAGTTTTGATCTCTACTGGATCGCCGTCTCGCCCCGGCAACAGCGAACTGGCCTCGGCAGCGCACTTCTCATCGAGACCGAAAGACTGGCGTTACAACAAAAAGCCAGCCGAATGTTTGTTGACACGTCCGGCCGCGAGCAATACACACCAACCCGAAATTTCTACGAACGCAGCGGCTATCAGCAAGAAGCGCGCCTCATCGACTTCTATGCTCCCGGCGACGACAAGGTTATTTACGCCAAGACCTTGTAACCCCAGGAAGGCAAAGACGGGTCAACTTCCAGCTATCTTTTATCCAGATAGAGCTGCCGTTCTCGGGCGACTTCAGCATCGTTGCGCTGCACCAAAGACGCATACTCTGGCCGGTTCGCGAGTCGATCGAACGCCGGCGCGATCGTCATGAAGGACGCCGAATCACCGTCATCCAGCCACTTCTGTGTGCGTTGCACGGCCAGATCGATTTGGTCATCCAGGATCGTGAAGATAACCAGACCGAACCATTCGCAGGGGCAAAGATATCCCGCGTTTAGTCGCTGCTCGTATCGCTTTCGGCACACGTCCATCACGGCGACGGCATCTTCGGTGTAACCCACCGACTGCAAATTATCCACAAGCCACGGCGAGCAACGGGTTCGCCACGGAACGTTTTCGGCCTCCATCTTCGCGATCGTTTTGGCCACGAGTTCCACCATTTCTAACTGGGCGCCGGGGCTATCAACCAGTCTGTGATATTCGCGCGAATTCGCGAGCCATTGCATGTCAGTGTCGTCTTCGGACAAATGTGTATCGATCAACTCTTTGGCTTCTGGATAGCGGCCCGCGACCATGTAGGCAGCCTCTGTAGCATCGTCCAGGCCAATAGCGATGGTCTCCTCCAGCAGACCCATTTCGAGCAACATATAGGCTATCCATTCTTTGAAATTTTCGTCATCCGGATGCGCTTCCAGCGCTTTTTCGGCCAGCAATGCCGCCTCTGCCTCGTGTCCCATCGCATCAAGGTTTGTCAGAGCGGCCTCGTACGCGAGTGGGTGCTCCGGGTGTAAATCGAACATCCGCTTGATGACCTGATCCGCGTCGTCGGGCCTTGCGAAACTGCGATATTCATAAGCAAGGTCCGCGCTGATTTCGAGCGACATCGGATCCAGCGCATACGCTCGCTCCTTGTCCGCCAGCATATCCTGGTAGCGACCTTGTTCGTACGCTGTATCCGCACGCCAGCTGTAGGCCAGCGCATAGTTCGGGTTCAACTCGATAGCCCGATCGAAATCCTTCGCCGCCTCAGCGAAGCGAAAACGCCGCAAGTGCTGGAATCCTCGTATCGCAATTGCCTCCGGCATATTAGGCGACAATTCGAGGGCCTTGGTCAGGTGCGGGTCAACTGCGGCATCCACCACTTTGCGGTCCAGGTCTTTGCCACCGAAACGATTCTGCTCCAGTAGCAACCACGCGTGAGCCAGGTAGGCATGAGCGGGCGCAAAGTCAGGATCAATAGCAAGAGCGTTTTCGAACTGGTCACGAGCGGCAATGATGTCATCCTGAGTCCGCAGCGCCATCCTTTCCCTGCCGATCAGGTAGGCGCTATACGCGTCCACATTGGCGGCGCGTTCCGAGATGATGTGTGTGTCTTCATTGCCTAACAAATGCACTTTCAAAGAAGCAATGATCGACGCGGCAATCTCGTCCTGAATTTTGAATATGTCGGTGTAGTCGCGATCATAAGTCTCCGACCACAAGTGGTAGCCGCTATCAACATCGATCAACTGTGCAGTAATACGAATGGTGGGACCGGCTTTGCGGATTGAGCCCTCGAGCACTGTGGCTACATCGAGCTTGGTGCCGATCTCGCGAATATCCGTCTCCTGGTTTGAGAAGGCGAACGATGAGGTCCTGGCCGCAACTCTCAAGGAATTGGTTTTCGCCAACAAGTTGAGAATCTCCTCTGCAATTCCCTTCGAGAAGTATTCCTGGTCCTTGTTTTCCGAGTAATCTTCGAATGGCAACACCGCGATAGAGGCAACGCCACTTTCAGCAGTCTCCAGGGTCGAGACACTGTCGCCCGGCAAAATAAACAAGCGAACGGACAAGGCTATGACGGCGAGTGCCAATACGCCGATGATGACGCGATCCAGCTTGCGACCGGTATCAGGTGCAATGGACCGGGACCGGTCGACCTCGGTTTCCCGCTTGATTCCGTCCGGGGTCATTTCATAGACCCAGGCGAACAGGAGCGCCGCGGGAAAGCCAATCGCGGCGAGCAGAGCACTGACCTGAAGTATCCAGTGGGGGGCGGAAATGACTTCGAGCGCGAAGTCGATGACCTGCAATGCGACCCAGGCAACCAGGGCGTATGCGATTCCGACGCGGATGACGTTGCGCCGTCGAAGTTCGTTCCAAAGAGAATTCATTGAAATCCGTCTTATCTTGTTGGTGTCATCTTGTACCAGAAATCGCTACAGGAAACATGCGCCTGTGTGGCGCATTTCTTCAGAATCCCGCCACGCCGGTAGGCCATGCCGGTGAATCACCGAGATCATGACCGTTATCACTGACGTGGCGAATAGCGGCATGCATGATCTCGAGGCCTTCACGCAATAAGGACTCGTCCATATTGAGTGCCGGATACATACGGATCGAGTCTTCACGATCACTGATGGCCCACACACCGTTTTTCAGCATCTCCTCGCGTACGGCGCGGGAAATCCACCAGTTCTTTTGATCATCTTCCGCTTGAGGTTCGTGAAATCCCACACCCAACAGCAAACCATTGCCACGCACCTGCCGAACAATGTCGTATTGTTCCCAATCACTCATGATCTCGCTCGCAACCCGTCCGAGATGTGCCGCATTTTCGACGAGCTTATAACGCTCGTAGAGTTCGAGCGTCTTGATACCGGCGGCGCAACCCGCGGGCGTCCCGGCGAAAGTCGATCCCGAGGAAAAGTCGTCGTTATCGCCCAGGATCTCGTCACGCGCTGCGATCCCGGCACAAGGCTCAATGCCACCGGAAAGATTTTTCCCGACGACAAGGATGTCGGGCACGACGTCGTAGTGTTCGATGCCCCACATCTTGCCGGTGCGACCCAGTCCGGTCAGCACTTCGTCCGAGATCATCAGCCAGTCGTTCTTGTCACAAACAGCGCGTATGCCCTTCAGGAAGTTCGTTGGTGGTATCCAGTTGCCACCTTCGGCCAACCCGGGTTCGATCAGAATCGCGGCGATGCTGTCGCGTGGCACCATGCTGTTGGGAATGTGGTTATCGAGGTACCAAAGGCAATAGTCGACATACTGGTCCTGCGACATGCCGGCGGGCAAGTTGTCGCTGTACGGGTACGGCGCGCGTATGACGCCACCCGTCCAGGCCTCGAGGTAACGGTTGTACTTGCCGTCCAGACCGCTCATCAGTTTGGCGCCGATGCTGTTACCGTGATAGCTCGAGCTGAAACTGATGACGTAGCGACGCTTTTTGTACGTCAGAGCAAGGTGCACCGCAGCTTCAGCAGCCTCTGTTCCCGAAACTTCGTAGTTAAATCGCGACAGCGCTTTGTCCGGCATGATCGCGAGCAGCTTTTCGGCGAGCTCGTATCGTAAGGGATGATCGTAGTGGAAACCGTAGCGCTTGTGTGCCTCGTGCACCGCCTCGATCACCTCCGGGTGCGCATTGCCAACCGGATTCGTCGCCCAACCATTCTGAAAATCGATGTAGCGCTTCCCATCCAGGTCCCAGATAAAGTCGCCCTCGGCCTTGTCGATGACGATCTGGCGCGCCGACCGAAATCCGCGTCGCCCCGCTTTCTCCAATTCGGCCTCGAACCTGAGGCCGTTCCGAAACAGCGGTATGCCACGCTCCAGCATGGCACGTGTCTTTTCTCCTGGAAACTTGGTACTCATTGAAACCTCTGGCTTGAACTGGAACTGGCATAACGTGAAAAAGGGGTCGACCCCTTTTTGGCTATTCGAGCTCGGGCAAAATGCTGTGGAGTACCAGCAGGTAGAAGCTGACGATCCCGACAATCTTGCCATTATCGACCACGGGCGCGTGACTTATGCCAAAGTTCTTGAATAGTCGCGCACAGTAGCGGATTTCCATTTCGGGTCGCACTGTCAGGACCGGCTTCGCCATGACTTCATAGACGCTTACACGTTCCGGCGCCTTATCTTTGGCAATCACTTTCTTCGCCACATCGGAAAACAGCAACATGCCGTATTCGTCTTTCTCGTTTCGACGTTTGACAATCAGGCTCGTGGCACCCACTTCTTTCATGACCTTGAGAGCCGACAACACATCGAGCGTACCATCGACTTCCGTTACTTCTTTACGCATGCAGTCGCGTACCTGGCCCCAGTCTCGCGTGCTCATATTCTCTCCTCCACTATTTCACCCAACTCCTTGCTTTGGTGCACTACACCTATTGCATCTTCGACATCGATGACTACCGCGATCCCGGTGCCGGGCTTCTCGTCGAACTGCCCAACACTGCCGATGTGTTCGAGTATTTTCCGGCTTAGGTGCTCTTCGACCAGCAACAACACGACGTCTCGTTGAGAAGATAGGGTCAGGCCAAAGAAACTCTTGTTCTCTTCGAGCCCTTCTCCGCGAGCATTATTGATAACCGTGCAGCCAGTCGCTCCGGCGGCGCGTGCCGCCTCCATAATCTCATCCGTTTTGTTGTCCTCAACGAAGGCAACGATCAGTTTAAAATGCATATTACTCTTCCTCTTTAGAATTGCGCGAGGCCGACAGGAAACTCGGAATGCGCTCTTTCAGTGCGGCCAGCTGACCATATGCCAGCACCGCGATAATTGGAAATAAGCTCGCGAACGCGACCAGGCCGAAGCCATCAATCAATGCGCTGCGACCGGGAACGGCTTCAGACAAACCCAGCCCAAGTGCAGTGATCAAAGGCACAGTTACTGTTGATGTTGTAACGCCACCGGAATCGTAGGCCAATGGCACAATTAGCCTCGGCGA
>JALHUQ010000286.1 GCA_022866645.1 Woeseiaceae bacterium
AGCGCAAGAGTGTTGGATTTCGTTTTATTCATCATATTCATTGTGTTTGTTTTTCATTGTGTTTGCTCGTCGCTGAGATCGAGCTGACTGGTTTTTAGAGTCAGGGTTTCAATCTGGCCATCGCGGTCTATGCTGACAGTAACCTGTTCTGCGGTGCCGAGTGATTGAAATATTTGCATGGCCTGACTGGCATCCGATAGTGCCTGCCCATCGATATCCGTGATGATGTCACCGGGACGAAGTCCGAGGGCAGCGAACTGTTTCCGGTCGCGCCCAGGATAGACCCGAAAGCCAACTTGCTCTCCGCCGACGCGGTAGGGCGTTGGACGTATGACGTCTGTCAGCTTGGTTAGATTCTGCGCCACGACTGCCTGTATGCTCTGTGACTCGTCGAGTTCTTGTCGGGTCGTTGTCGTCTCTCGCCGCACGCTACTGGCTGGTGCGTCTTCGAACTCACGCGGCAGCTTCAGGTTGGTCAGCATACCGTTCTCATTCAAGACGACGCGATCGGCATAGATGGCATGCAGGGTCGCGTTGTTGCCAACCGATTCGCCGATTATGTAAACCTCCTGGTCTTTGCCACCGTCGGAGATGATCGCAACAGAATATTTCGGAATATCAGACGCAACGGTACCGTTAAGAGTCAGGTTAACCAGTCGAGTGTCGGCCAAAACATCTTCCTGGGTGACAATCAATGCCGGCCCGGAGGACGATTCGGCGTCGGCGATGCCGAAAATATGAGAATTGGCAATTGAGGTGACGTCCAGGGATGCTTTTGATGCCGATATCGGGTCCGGCAGGGATTCCGGTAACGGAACCGAAACGCCAACGGCGCTCCCCGGTACAAGCATCCAGATCATCCGCGCGACCTGCCAGCCGATCAGTATGGCCAACAACAGGCTCACAAAGGGCGGTAAAACCCTATTGACAGCGGCGCCGTCGAAATTTGCAATATTTGCCCAATTGGCTCTTGAAATCATATTCAACGAAGCTATTAAACGTACCTGGTTTAGCTATAACGTAGTGACCCGATGATACGGGTTGAACTGCAGCACGAACAAGCAGATTATTGACTTTTAAGCGAAAAATAGCACGCCAAGCTAGTGTATGAGTGAACGACGGACCAACACAGAGAAGCGCGACGGATTTGATTTGGCGCTCGAAGAGGCACAACCGAAAGTTATGCCGCCGCCATTGTATCGTGTCGTCCTGATCAACGATGATTTTACGCCTATGGAGTTTGTTGTGGATATTCTGGAGTCCGTATTCGGCATGCAACGGACGCGAGCGACACAAGTCATGCTGGAGGTGCATACTAAAGGCAAGGGTATTTGCGGCGTATTTAACTACGAGATAGCCGAGACCAAGGTGGCGCAGGTCATGGCCATTGCGAATCAACACCAACATCCGCTGCTTTGCACTATGGAAGAGTCCTGAATGGAAAATGAGGCCCGAAAATGTTGAGCAGTGAGCTCGAATTCTGTTTGAACGAAGCCTTTCAACGAGCGCGAGACTATCGTCACGAATTTATGACGGTTGAGCACCTGCTGTTGGCCCTGCTGGATATTCCGGCCGTCCACGAAATTCTAAAAGCATGTGATGCGAACATACCGGAATTGCGCCGCCAACTGACGGAGTGCATCGACGAGCAGACGCCGAGGTTGCCTGACGAGGACCTTACCGAGGTGCAGCCGACCTTGGGATTTCAACGCGTGCTGCAACGCGCTGTTTTTCATGTGCAATCCAGCGGCAAGAAAGAGGTTACCGGTAGCAACGTCCTCGTCGCGATTTTTTCCGAGAAACAGTCGCAGGCGGTCTATTTTCTGAGTTTGCAGGATGTTTCCCGGCTGGACGTCGTCAATTTCATTTCGCACGGCCTGGCGCAGATACCCGGCGAGGCGATGAATGCACAGAACGAACCTCAGCATGAGTCGCAAGCCGAAGCAGAATTGTCGGCGCTGCAAAAGTACACCACCAACCTCAACGAACTTGCTCTGCAGGGCAAAATCGACCCGCTTATTGGCCGCGAGCTCGAAATCGAGCGCACTGTACAAATCTTGTGTCGCCGGCGTAAGAACAATCCGCTTTACGTTGGTGAGGCGGGCGTTGGCAAAACCGCCCTGGCCGAGGGGCTGGCCCGTATGATTACTGAGGAACGCGTCCCTGAAGTGTTGTCCAACAGCACGATATACGCGCTCGATATGGGAACACTGATTGCCGGTACCAAATATCGCGGTGACTTTGAAAAACGCTTGAAGGGCGTTATCGCCGAGGTTCGAGAGGATCCAGGCGCTATACTTTTTATTGATGAAATTCATACTGTTATCGGAGCCGGTGCGGCTTCTGGCGGGGTCATGGACGCCAGCAACCTGATCAAACCCGTGCTTGCCAATGGCGATATTCGCTGCATCGGATCGACAACTTACGCTGAGTATCGGGGCATATTCGAGAAAGACCACGCTCTGGCCCGGCGCTTTCAAAAGATCGATGTTCCTGAACCGAGCATTGAGGAAACCGTTGCCATTCTGAAAGGGCTCAAGACTCGTTTTGAGGAACATCACGGCGTCAAGTATGACAACCCGGCACTTGAAGCGGCTGCCCAGTTGGCGGCCAGACATATCAATGATCGTCACCTGCCTGACAAGGCCATCGACGTCATCGATGAGGCTGGCGCCAATCTGCGTCTAAAGCCCGCTGCCGAGCGTGGCAAGCGCGTTACCGTTCGAATGGTTGAGGCGATAGTCGCGAAGATGGCGCGGATTCCCGAGAAGAGTGTTTCCTCATCGGATCGAAACGCTTTGCGTACGATGGATCGCGATTTGAAGTTAACGATCTTCGGACAGGACAAGGCGATCGAGGCGCTGAGCGGCGCTATCAAAATGTCACGCTCCGGACTTCGAGACGAGGAAAAACCGATCGGTGCGTTCCTGTTTGCCGGTCCGACCGGGGTCGGCAAAACCGAGGTGACTCGCCAATTGGCGATGTTGATGGGGGTTGAGCTCCTGCGTTTCGATATGTCCGAGTATATGGAACGGCATACGGTGTCTCGTCTGATCGGCGCACCTCCCGGCTATGTCGGATTTGATCAAGGTGGCCTGTTAACGGAAGCGGTGAGCAAAAACCCGCATGCTGTTGTATTACTTGATGAAATAGAGAAGGCCCACCCGGAAGTATTCAACCTCCTTCTGCAGGTGATGGATCACGGCACGCTGACCGATAACAACGGTCGCAAAGCAGACTTTCGCAACATTATTATTGTCATGACGACCAATGCGGGGGCCGAGGAAATGAGTCGCGCCTCAGTCGGATTCACCGAACAGGACCACAGCTCGGACGGCATGTCGATCATCAAAAAGAGGTTTTCGCCGGAATTTCGTAATCGACTCGACGCAATTATTCAGTTCGCTGCTTTGGATATTCAGTCGATCAGGCGTGTCGTCGACAAGCTGGTCGTAGAACTGGAAGCCAAGCTCGGCAACAACAACGTTACGCTGGAACTGGACGACAAGGCACGAGACTGGATTGCCAAACGTGGCTACGATCCGCTGATGGGCGCGAGGCCCATGGCACGCATAATTCAGGAACAGATAAAACGGCCACTCGCAGAGGAGTTGCTATTCGGCAGTCTTGCGAAAGGCGGGCACGTGAAAATCGTCGTCGGCAAGGACGACAGTCTGGAGTTGAAATCTGAACCAGTGCTCAAAGAACTCGAGCACCTGCGGGGGAATTAGCGGCCGCGGTAGACGATGCGGCCTTTGCTCAGGTCGTACGGCGTTAGCTCGACGGTGACTTTGTCTCCCGTCAAGATACGAATGTAGTTCTTGCGCATCTTTCCTGAAATATGCGCAGTCACAATGTGACCGTTTTCGAGTTGTACTCGAAAGGTCGTGTTGGGCAGCGTCTCGTTTACAACGCCCTCCATCTGTAGGGCTTCTTCTTTCGCCAAGGGAATTATTACTCTGTAGTGCTAAAAGGCCGGCGCATTGTGCAGAAACAACGATGGTAATGCAATGCGCCATATTTCAGTCGCGCAGCAATTCTGCGCAGGGTAACGGCGAGTCAGGCCAGCTGGTGAGTGGCGCGGCTGGCTCACAGGCCGATACGAGGCGCTGCACAAACTCCCGTCGCGGAATGATCGTGGCGCCGAGGCTTGTCAGATGTCTGGAAACGACCTGACAATCCAGAATCTCGAGTTCACCCGCATTGAGGCGATTGGCAACATACAAGAGAGCGATTTTTGACGCGTTGGGCATCAAACTGAACATCGACTCGCCGAAAAAGGCTTTGCCGATCGCCAAGCCGTAAAGGCCACCCACAAGCTTTCCTGACTGCCAAACCTCGATGGAATGGGCCCAGCCCCGATCATGGAGGTCACGATACGCTTGCCGCATCGCTGCTGTAATCCAGGTTCCCTGCTGCGATCTCCGCGGACCGGCGCACTCACGCATGACGTCAGAAAACGTGGTGTTCACTCGCAATTCCGCTGTTGAGAGCCGTAGTTCGCGCCGCAGACGTCGTGAGACGTGGTAGTCGTCAGGCATGAATACGCATCTGGGGTCAGGCGACCACCACAGCAATGGTTGCCCCTCGTCATACCAGGGAAAAATTCCGTTTCGGTAGGCATATAGCAGTCTTTCTGCGCTAAGACTCCCGCCGGCCGCCAACAATCCATCGGGCTCGTCGAGCGCCGCCGAGACGGGGGGAAAGCAGTTCGGCGGATCATCCGGGCTGAGCCACGGTACTCGACCATTACTCATGCATGACGCTCACGATTCGCCAGCACGGTTCTTATACGGAGTACGCGAGCCGACCGCATCCATGTAGCGATCAATATGTCGTCCTTCCTCGTCGAGGTACTGTTCGATGGCATGCGAAAACTGTGGGTGGGCGAGCCAGTGGGCCGACCAGGTAGAAGTCGGCGAGAATCCACGACTTATTTTGTGCTCTCCTTGTGTGCCGGGCTCGAACACTTGTTTTCCCGATTCGATGCAGTAATCGATTCCCTGGTAGTAGCAGGTCTCGAAATGCAAAGCGTCGTAGTGTCCGTCGCTGCCCCAGTAGCGGCCGTACAGGTGGGTATCGCTCTCGAAGAAAATGGCAGCGGCCACGGCGGTGGAGTCGATTTCGGCGAGTACAACGAGGACTCCTTCGGGAATTTGTTCACTGAGGCCAAGAAAAAACGCCTCGTTGTAATACGGCATCGCGCCGCGAATCATGAACGTGCGGCTGATCAGCCGATAAACCACCGCCCAGGTGCCAGCGTCAATCTGCGCTCCCCGTAGTCGCCGAAACCGGATGCCGCTCTCCGCAATCCGACGCCGGTCACGGCGGGCTTTTTTTCGCTTTACGGCGGTGAATGTCGCGAGGAAATCATCGAAACTCGAGTAATTGTCGTTATGCCAGTGAAATTGGCAGTCCTTGCGAATCAGGAATCCAGCGTTCGCGAGATGCGGCAAATCGGCAGCGGAGGGGAAAAGAACATGCAATGACGAGCATTCCGTATCGGATGCCAGAGTCACTGCAGCTTGCAGCAACGCGGCGGCAGCTTCGGTGTCGTCGGCGTCGCTCAGCAAGAGACGTCGGCTGGGCGCTGGCGTAAACGGTACAGCAGAGACGAGTTTCGGATAATAACTCAGTCCCGCCTGATCATAGGCATTCGCCCACGCCCAGTCGAAAACAAATTCGCCCCAGGAATGGCTCTTCTCGTATAGCGGCATCGCTGCGCGCAGTCTTCCGCCATTTACGCTATCGGCGATCGTCAGATGGCGTGGTGACCAACCGAGTTCAGGCGATACACACGCAGTTTGTTCGCCTAACTGCAGAAATTCATGACGGAGGAATGGGACATCATTGCCGACAAGGCGATTCCAGTCGTCGCGAGCAATATCGGACATGCTGTCATGGACGGTGACCTTCATGAGGACACCTCATGATTACGTCGCAGCATCATCCGCAGCAGGCTGATCCTCAAGAGCATCGATGTATTTCTCCGCGTCAAGGGCCGCCATACAACCCGCACCCGCCGAAGTGATTGCCTGCCGATAGACCTGGTCCGCGACGTCACCGGCGGCGAAAACACCGGCTACGCTGGTTGCGGTCGCATCACCGGCGATACCGGATTTCACGACGATGTAACCATTCTTCATCTCGAGCTGTCCATCGAAAAGGCTGGTATTCGGTTTGTGGCCAATCGCAATAAATACACCGTCGACATCGATATCCGTCATTGCTGCCTCATCCCCGGTGCTCCGAATTCGAATGCCGTTTACGCCTGCATCATCACCCAATACCTCGTCCAGGGCGCTATCCCAGAGAATTTCGACATTGCCGCCGCGCTCTTTCTCAAAAAGATGATCCTGCAGAATTTTCTCAGCACGTAATTCGTCGCGGCGATGAACCAGCGTGACTTTGGACGCTATGTTGCTCAGGTACAGTGCCTCTTCGACAGCCGTATTACCACCGCCGATGACAGCAACCGGCTTGCCACGATAGAAGAAGCCATCGCAGGTCGCGCAGGCCGACACTCCTCTTCCTTTATAGGCCTCCTCAGACGGCAGTCCCAGATACATCGCCGTTGCGCCCGTCGAGATGATGAGTGCGTCGCAGGTGTAGGTGGCGCGGTCGCCCACCAGCCTGAAAGGCCGCTTCGACAGGTCCGCCGTATGGATGTGGTCGTTGATGACCTCGGTATTGAAACGCTGCGCATGGCGCAGCATACGTTCCATCAATGCCGGTCCCTGCAACCCTTCGACATCGCCAGGCCAGTTATCAACATCGGTGGTTGTCATTAGCTGGCCACCTTGCTCGATTCCTGTGACCATCACCGGTTTCAGGTTGGCGCGCGCCGCATAGACCGCTGCCGAGTATCCGGCGGGCCCGGAGCCCAGGATCAGAACCCGGCAATGTTTCAAGTCACTCATGTATAATTTGTCCGAATCAAAGATGAAGCACAGAATCGCCCGCAGAAGGCCTTGATTGTGTTCCTTGGTGGAAGTTTCAAGGGACGTCTTTCAAGCACTGGGATGCGGGCAAGCTTTATGCGGAACTGAAGTATCTTGGGCTAGTGTAGGGAAAACAGAATCTTTATGGCAATAGCCACGAAAGCCAAGCAAGCAGAGTCGCGCCTGTCCACGCAGGTGCACAGAGCATTGCGTGAGGGTGCGCTATACCTATTCGGCGCGCTGGCGCTGATACTGTGGTTTGCATTATTTACGTATGACACCGCGGATCCGGGCTTTAGCCAGGCGACCACCAGTGCGGAAGTTCAAAACGGCGTCGGACGTTTCGGTGCGTTTCTGGCCGACCTGCTGTTCAATTCCTTCGGGCGACCTGCTTATCTCTTCACTGTCATGGTGTTCTTTCTCGGCTGGATGCTGTATCGGGAGCAGAAAACCAAGATCGAATTGACGAAACTCGATTTCGGATTGCGCTTCGCCGGATTCGTTGCGACTCTTTTGACCAGTTGCGGGCTCGCGACACTGCATTTTTCGCCGCTAGGATTTAACGAGTCAGCGGGAGGCATCGTCGGCCAGGTAGTCGGGGAGGGACTGGAATCAGTAATGAAAATCCTGGGCGCGAGCACTTTGCTGTTCTTCTTGTGGATCGCGTCAGTGTCGCTGTTTCTTGGCATATCCTGGATTCGGGTCATGGACCGCTTAGGCCACTGGTCTCTGCTTGGCTTCGAGAAAGCCCGCTTCAAGTTGGGAGAATTGCGCGATAAGGCTGAGGGTCGTCGGAGCGCGGCAGCTCGGCAGGATATCGTCCAGGTCGAGAAAAGACTGAAGGCCAATCGCGTCAAACCGAGAATTGAACCCATACTCGCACCGCTGGAGCAGAGCGATCGCGTAGAAAAGGAACGTCAGGTACCGCTATTTGATCCACCCGCCGCGGGAGAACTGCCGCCGTTGTCCTTACTGGATGATCCCCCGCAGCATAAATCAGGATATTCGGAGGATTCACTCGAGGCGATGTCTCGCCTCGTTGAGCTCAAACTCAAGGATTTCGGTATCGATGTTGAGGTGAAGTCCGTCTCACCCGGTCCCGTCATCACGCGTTTCGAACTCGACCCGGCACCGGGCGTAAAAGTCAGCCAAATTTCGAATTTGTCGAAAGACCTTGCGCGCTCCCTGTCGGTGGTGAGTGTCAGGATCGTGGAGGTCATCCCCGGCAAATCGTTCGTCGGCCTGGAAATACCCAATGAGGTTCGTCAAATCGTGACCTTGGGCGAAATCCTGAAGTCACGTGCGTTTGAAGATCTCGCATCGCCCGTCACGCTGGCGCTAGGCAAGGACATCGGTGGTAACTCAGTCGTTGTGGACCTTGCCCGAATGCCACACTTGCTGATCGCAGGAACAACAGGATCCGGCAAGTCTGTTGGCATCAACGCGATGGTGCTCAGCATTCTTTATAAAGCGCAGCCGGAACACGTTCGTTTGATCATGATTGATCCGAAAATGCTGGAGTTGTCGGTGTACGAGGGCATTCCACATCTGCTCGCGCCAGTCGTCACCGATATGAAAGACGCAGCGAATTCGCTGCGTTGGTGCGTCGCCGAAATGGATCGGCGCTATCGCGTAATGTCTGCGCTGGGCGTGCGCAATATCGGTGGGTATAACCGCAAAGTTCGCGACGCCATCGACGCGGGCAAGCCCATCAAGGATCCGATATTCAGGCCGCCCGATATTTTTGATGAAGACAGGCCCATCGAGCATCCAACCTTGACGCCGCTGCCGTTTATCGTCGTCATCATCGACGAGCTTGCTGACATGATGATGATTGTCGGAAAGAAGGTTGAAGAACTGATCGCGCGACTGGCGCAGAAAGCGCGAGCGTCCGGTATACACATGATTTTGGCGACGCAGCGACCCTCCGTCGACGTAATAACCGGCTTGATCAAGGCAAATGTGCCGACGCGAATCGCTTTTCAGGTATCCGCCAAAGTGGACTCCAGAACAATTCTTGATCAGATGGGCGCCGAGAATCTTCTCGGTCACGGCGACATGCTGTATTTGCCGCCCGGAACCTCGGTTCCCGTCCGTGTGCACGGCGCATTCGTGAGCGATGAGGAGGTTCATGCTGTTGTCCGGCACCTGAAGCAAAGTGGTGCGCCACGGTATATTGATGAAATTCTGGACGGTCCGTCCGGTCCAACCCCGGGACTGATCGGCATCGACAAGCCCGGCGACTACGAAGACCCTGAACAGGACGCACTCTACGATCAGGCCGTTCAAGTCGTGCTCGAAACCCGAAAAGCCTCGATATCCGGCGTGCAGCGCCGGCTGAAGATCGGCTATAACCGAGCGGCGAGAATGGTAGAGGCAATGGAGGCTGCAGGCATGGTTGGTCCATTGCAGTCTAATGGCATGCGAGAAATACTGGTTCAGACACCCGTTGAAGATGATTAAACAACTCATTTCCTTATTGGTACTCGTGCTGGCAGCAAGCATTGCGCATGCACAGTCCAGCATTGACGACCTTGGCCGGAAACTTGTGAACGATTTTCTGACCAACGTGATCACTTTCGAAAGTCGCTTTGATCAAACCTTGCAGGACGCCGACGGCACCATTATCGAGAGCACGAGCGGCACACTTGAAATCGAGCGGCCGAAGCGGTTTCGCTGGTCCTATGCCGAGCCCTACGAACAATGGCTGGTAGCCGATGGCGCCAATATCTGGAGCTACGACCTCGATCTGGAACAAGTCACCGTAAAGCCGCAAGTCGAGGCGCTGGCTAACACTCCGGCTCTGCTACTGGGAGGATCGGAAGATGCGCTGGAGCAATTCGATTTTGGCGATACGACGATTGAGGAATTCACGACCTGGATTCGCCTGGAGCCGAAAAACAAGGACAGTGGATTCAACGGCGTAGTACTTGGCTTCATGGAGGGGCAGCTGCGGCGCATGGTGTTCTTCGACAATCTTGAGCAGACCACATTGATTGCCTTGCACGATGTCCGAGTCAATGAGCCGATTGATAGTGAACGTTTTGAATTTGTTGTTCCGGTTGGCGTAGATCTTGTCGGTACGCCTGCCACTGTGATCAGCGAAGAGCCCTGATGCTCCCGCTTCGCTACTCGCGCCGCTGGCAGATCGCCAGCCTGGTCATTCTGTGTCTCGTGCTCGCTGCGGCGTTGATGCCCGCCATCTGGTTCTGGGATGACAAAGTCAAGGCATTGTTGGTGTTTCGGGGTGTCGATAAATGGCTGCACGGCGTGACATTTCTGGCACTGTCCGTATGGTTCTGCGGGCTTTATCCGAGAGGCTCGTATTGGAGAATTGGCATCGGGCTACTGGCATTCGGGCTCATGATCGAAGCGTGTCAACGCATGCTTAGCTATCGCAGCGCAGAATGGTTTGATGTTGCTGCGGACGGGGCCGGCATTATTGTAGGTCTGGTGATTGGAATCGCGGGCTTAGGGGGTTGGTGCCTGCGAGTCGAGGAGTACTTAGCCGGGCACCACAGTGACTGACCTTTTTGCGAATGAGTTCGACGGTGATCGTCCGCTCGCTGACCGGATGCGCCCGGCAACAT
>JALHUQ010000287.1 GCA_022866645.1 Woeseiaceae bacterium
CATGTCCTGTGTAAGGCCAGTAATGAGGGTCGGCTCGAAGAAACAATGGCCCAGTTTGTGTTTACCGCCGCCGGTCACCACATTTGCGCCTTTCGCCGTCGCGTCTTTCATAAATTCGACCATCTCAGCTACCGCCGTCTCACTGACGAGCGGGCCTGTGCTGACGCCTTTGGCAAAACCGTCGCCAACGGTAAGCGCCTCAATGGCCGCCTTAAGCTTGGCGGTAAATTCATCGGCAACGCCGCTTTGCACGAAAATTCGATTCGTACAAACACAGGTTTGACCACAGTTGCGGAACTTGGTGGCCATGCAGTCGGCCACCGCGGCGTCTATGTCAGCGTCGTCAAAGACGATGAACGGCGCATTGCCGCCCAATTCGAGTGAGATTTTCTTCACGCCGTCGGCGCACTGTTTCATCAGTAATTTGCCGACCTCAGTTGATCCGGTGAAAGTGAATTTTCCGATCTTTGGGTGCTGGGTCAGCACTGCACCGATTTCTCGCGAATTATTGCCAACGACGACATTGATGACGCCCTTGGGTATTCCGGCACGATCCGCCAGCTCGCACATGCTGAGTGCCGAAAGCGGCGTTTCTGTTGCAGGCTTGATCACGATGGTGCAGCCAGACGCCAGAGCAGGCCCCGCCTTGCGAGCTATCATGGCGTTCGGGAAATTCCAGGGCGTAATACAGCCAACAACGCCAACCGGCTGCTTGTAAGTCTGTAAGCGACGATCATTCGATATCGTTGGTATCGTAGCGCCTTTGAAGCGTTTCGATTCCTCGGCGTAATATTCGATGAAACCAGCACCGTATCCGACTTCGCCGATGGACTCCGCCAGCGGCTTACCCTGCTCTGCGGTCATGATGGCACCCAGATCGTCGGCATTCGCCATCAGCAAATTGAACCAGTCGCGCAGCAGGACAGCGCGCTGCTTGGCTGGAATTCGGCTCCAGGTCTTGAATGCCTCAGCAGCGGCTTCGACGGCGCGAGTGGCATCCGCGGCGTTACCATTTGCTGTCGTTGCCACTATCTCGCCGTTAGCAGGATTGGTGACCTTGATCACCCCGGCGCCACCGACAACCCACTCGCCGTCTATATAGTTTTGTGTCTTGAGGAGCGTTGGGTCCTTCAGTTTCAACATGTTTCCAGTCTCTTTAGTAGTCGTGAAAGGCGGGCAGCTTATCACCGGACAGTAGGGCGAAATAGCGGTGATTCGGCGTTGCGTGTGCAGACGGGTATGCCGTATAATCCGCCGCCAGCGCCTCACCAAAGTACCGGTGGGTAATGGCCCCGCTTCGGGGCTTTTTGTTGTCCGGACTAATGGCACGGGCAGAGACACAGCGCTGGGTATGAATGGGCCATTGGCCCTTTTTTCGTTTTAGAACAGATGGTTAGGTGAGATCGCAATGACCGGAGACGAGCTTCAGAAGTTGCTCGAGCCGACTATCGAACGGCTGGGATACGAGTTGACGGACCTTGAGGTTCGTCTGAGTGGGAAGGGTGGGCTTTTGCGCATTACTATCGACAAGCCCGATGGCATCGGTCTGGACGATTGCGAAAAGGTCAGTCACGCAGTGGGCGCGCTACTCGACGTTGCAGATCCGGTGCAAAGTGACTACAACCTGGAGGTTTCGTCGCCGGGCCTGGATCGAAAGTTGACAAAAGTGGAGCACTTTCAACGGTTTGAAGGCGAAACCTTGAAAATTACTATGCGGTTCCCGATCGAAGGACGGAGGCGTTTTCGCGGCACATTAGTGTCGTCGGATGACAAGAACATTGTAGTTGAGGTGGATGGAGAGTCGCACAGCCTGCCGCTGTCGATGATCGATACAGCTCGACTGGTACCCGAAGGGGCGTAGGTCCCAAGGGTTATTTGGAGTTTTAAGGAAATGAGCAAAGAAATTTTGATGGTTGTTGACGCCGTTTCGAACGAAAAAGGCGTTGAGAAAGACATCATATTTGAGGCTATCGAAGCGGCACTGGCGTCTGCAACTCGCCGAAAGCACGGTGAAGACATCGACGTACGCGTCGCGATCGACCGCAGCACGGGCGAGTACGAAACTTTTCGCCGCTGGCTCGTTTTTGCAGACGACTCAACAGAACTCGAAACGCCGGACCGTGAACTGCGCATGATCGACGCCGTTGATGTCAACGAAGCAGCAGAGCCGGGTGGCTACGTCGAAGTTCCGATGGAATCTGTCGAATTTGGACGTATCGCCGCGCAAACCGCGAAGCAGGTCATCGTGCAGAAAGTGCGTGAGGCCGAACGCGAGCAAGTTGTCGAAGAATTTCGTGGTCGGGAAGGCGAAATGCTTTCGGGCCTCGTCAAGCGAGTCGATCGCAATGGCGTTTACATTGACCTCGGCGGCAATGCGGAAGGCTTCGTACCTCGCGAGAACATGGTGCCACGCGAGCCGGTTCGTCCACAGGACCGCATCAAAGCGTTGCTCGTTGAAGTTCGATCCGAAATACGGGGGCCGCAACTATTCATGACACGCACTTCGCCACAGTTCCTCGTCGAACTGTTCAAAATCGAGGTGCCGGAAGTTGGCCAGGGCTTGATCGATATTCTTGGATCGGCGCGTGACCCAGGGCTACGCGCGAAGATCGCTGTTCGCAGTAATGATAGTCGCATCGATGCTGTGGGTGCTTGTGTGGGTATGCGCGGATCACGAGTGCAGGCCGTCTCAAACGAACTGGCTGGTGAACGTGTCGATATCATTCTTTGGGACGACAACGTGGCACAGTTCGTTGTGAATGCAATGTCGCCTGCTGAAGTGGTTTCCATCGTTGTCGATGAAGACAAGCACAGCATGGACATCGCCGTCGAAGAGGACAAGCTGTCGCAGGCGATAGGTCGCGGCGGGCAAAACATCCGTCTTGCCAGCGAATTGTCCGGTTGGGAGCTGAACGTAATGACGGCTCAGGATGCTGAAGAGAAGAGCGAGACGGAAACCAAGGACCTTATCGCTATGTTTTCCAAGCAGCTGGACGTCGACGAGGAGGTCTCGCTGATCCTGGTTCAGGAAGGTTTCTCGACCATCGAAGAAGTTGCCTACGTACCCGCTTCAGAACTCATCGCCATCGAAGAATTTGACGAGGGCATGGTTGATGAGCTCAGAAGTCGTGCTCGTGACGTACTTCTGACTCAGGCAATTGTCCAGGAAGAGCAAATCGACGAAGTAGAGCCTGCTGAGGATCTGCTGAGTCTGGAAGGCATGGATAAAGGTCTTGCCTATCTGCTGGCGAGCAAGGGTGTTGTAACGCGCGAGGATCTCGCGGAGCTGGCAACCGACGACCTGCTCGATATTAATGTGGACATTGCCGAAGAAGAGGCTGCTGCGCTGATTATGAAAGCGCGCGCGCATTGGTTCGAAGAAGAGCAGCAGGCTTAACAGCCTATAGATACGGAGTTTGGTATGGCTGATGTGACAATCGCACAATTTGCAGAGGTTCTGAAAGTCCCTGTTGCCAAGTTGCTTTCGCAGCTCGACGAGGCTGGCATAAAGGTCAGCGGATCGGATGACAAGATCAGTGATGATGCAAAACTCGAACTGCTGACACACTTGCGCCGCAGTCACGGGCAGGATGACACACCGGCAACAGCGGCCGCACCGCGCAAAATCACCTTGAATCGCAAATCGCAATCGGAACTCAGGATGGCGGGAGCGCAGGGTCGATCGCGTACCGTCAATGTTGAGGTACGCCGCAAACGCACCTACATCAAACGTGATGTGCTCGAGAAGCAGGCGCACGATGAGCAGGAAGCTCTCGATCGCCAGCGTCAGGAAGAACAAGAGCGGCTAAGAGTGGAGGAGCTTGCGAAAGCACGTCTTTTGGCCGAGAAGGAAGAGGCGGCCAAGCGCGTGGTTGCGGAACGCGAGAAAGAAGCGCAAGCGGTCAAGGACGCTGAAGAGGAAGCACGGAAGGCTGCCAAAACGATCGAAACCAGCGAGGCTGAGGAAAAAGCCAGAGTTGAAAAAGCCGAGACCGACGCTCGCACACGCCGTAGCAAGGACAAAGAGAAAGGCAAACCCAGCCACGGCGATACTCGTTATGGGCGCAAGGAACTGCACGTTGCCGGAGACAAGAGCGGGCGGCGCAAACGTAAGGCGCCGGCGCGACGTCGTCCGCTGTCCGCTGGCGGTGATTCGAAACACGGCTTCGAAATGCCGACAGAACCGGTCGTCCGTGAGGTAGAAATTCCAGTTAGCATCTCGGTCTCGGAACTCGCACAGAAAATGTCGATCAAGGGCAACGAGGTGGTGAAAGTCCTGTTTAACATGGGCGCGATGGTGACGATCAATCAAGTCATCGATCAGGACACTGCGGTGCTCGTAGTCGAAGAACTCGGACACGTAGCCAAGCTGGTAGATTCCTCAGATGTTGACGAGAAATTACTCGCCGATGAAAGCCAGATTGTTGGCGAAACTGTACCGCGGGCGCCCGTTGTAACGATCATGGGTCATGTCGATCACGGCAAGACATCGTTGCTCGACTACATACGCCGCACCAAAGTGGCTGACGGCGAAGCCGGTGGCATTACGCAACATATTGGCGCGTATTCGGTCCAGACTGATAAAGGACGGATATCTTTTCTTGATACGCCAGGACACGCGGCCTTTACGGCGATGCGTGCTCGCGGCGCTCAAGCGACGGATATTGTCATTCTTGTGGTCGCCGCCGATGACGGCGTCATGCCGCAGACTATTGAGGCAATCCAGCATGCCAAAGCAGCCGGGGTTCCGCTGGTGGTCGCGATTAACAAGATTGACCGCGACAATGCAGACCCGGAACGCGTCAAGAATGAATTGACGCAACATGCGGTGATTCCGGAAGACTGGGGTGGCGAGCAAATGTTCGCCAATGTGTCCGCCAAAACTGGCGAGGGCGTCGACGCGCTGCTCGACGCGATCTTGCTACAGGCAGAGGTCATGGACCTGCGGGCAGTGGCGATCGGCCCGGCACAAGGAATTGTTATCGAGTCGAGTCTTGAGAAAGGCCGCGGCGCTGTCGCAACATTGCTTGTTCAAAGCGGAACCTTGCAGCAGGGCGACATGCTTATCGCGGGTGAAGAGTACGGTCGAATCAGGAACATGTTTGACGAATCAGGCGCTTCGATCAAAGAGGCCGGGCCATCCAAACCGGTTTTGGTGCTTGGATTGTCCAAGACGCCGAGTGCGGGCGATGACTTTATTGTGGTCAAGAACGAACGCAAGGCGCGCGAAGTTGCCGAATTCCGTCAAAGCAAGACGCGCGAGGCGAAACTGGCCCAGCAGCAGACTTCCAAGATGGAGGACATGTTCACGCAGATGCAGGACGGCGAAATTTCCACAGTGCCTGTCATCATCAAGTCCGACGTACACGGCAGCGCGGAGGCGCTTCGTGATGCGCTGCTCAAGCTGTCGACCGATGAGGTTAGAGTCAAGATACTCGGTTCGGGTGTCGGTGGGATAACCGAGACCGATGCGAATCTGGCGGCAGCATCAAAGGCCACCATTATTGGCTTTAATGTCCGTGCCGACGCCGCGGCGCGCACGGCGATCAAAGAGTCGGGCATCGACATACGTTATTACAGCATCATTTACGAGGCCATCGACGACGTGAAAGCAGCGCTCACCGGGCTGCTTGCTCCGGAAGTTCGCGAGAATATTCTTGGACTTGCTTTAGTCAAGGAAGTATTCAATTCGCCGAAATACGGCGATATCGCCGGTTGTATCGTCAGCGAAGGACTTGTGAAGCGTGCCAACCCAATTCGCGTACTTCGCGACAACGTCGTGATTTACGAAGGCGAACTGGAGTCACTGCGGCGCTTCAAGGACGACGTCAACGAAGTTCGATCGGGTACCGAATGCGGTATTGGCGTGAAAAACTACAGCGACGTTCAAGTGGGCGATCAAATCGAGTGTTTCGAACGAATCGAGGTCGCGCGTACGCTTGACTAGGCGTACGCGTATCGATTTATGCCGCGCGAGTTTTCCAGGAGTAAGCGGCTCGGAAATGAGGTGCTTCGTACCTTGAACGAACTGGTGCGCTTCGAAACGAAGGACCCGCGTTTGAAAATGGTGTCGCTCTCTTCGTTGGATTTATCCAGAGATCTGAGCGTCGCACGTGTTTATTTCAGCCTGTTGGATCCGAATGGTGATCCTGCGCCTGTTCAGGAAGGACTGGAACGGGCGAGCGGTTTTTTGCGGAGTCGCTTGGGTCGCGAGATAAAGATTCGGCATGTGCCGGAATTGCGTTTCGCGCACGATGACAGTGCAGCTGAAGCACAGCGCATTAGCAGTCTGATTGACAAGGCGTTGAAGTCTGATCAGAACAACGAGCAGCAATAGGCACCATGGCACGCGGAATGAAGCGCCACGCGGACCCGGTGGACGGACTGTTGTTGCTCAACAAACCGTCAGGCATGACGTCAAACCGGGCGTTGCAGATGGTCCGACGGCTGTTGAATGCCCGGAAAGCCGGCCATACGGGAAGTCTTGATCCTGCGGCGACCGGCATGTTGCCCCTGTGTTTTGGTGAGGCAACGAAGGTTTGCGCGTACTTGCTGAACGCTGACAAGAGTTACCGTGTGACCGCAAAGCTGGGTTCAGCAATGGATACCGGAGATGGCGACGGTCAGGAGTGTGCTACCGCAGCAGTTCCGGAACTTTCGGCAGAGAGATGGAACGAGATATTGCAGGGCTTCTGTGGTGAATCTACGCAGATACCACCAATGTACTCGGCGTTAAAGAAAGATGGCAAGAGATTGTACGAGTTGGCCCGCAAGGGTGAAGTTGTTGATCGTGAGCCCAGGTCGATCCGGATTGACGAAATAGTATTGCTCGAGCACGCCGGAACTCGACTGGTATTCCGGGTGCACTGTTCGAAAGGAACTTACATACGGGTCCTCGTTGAGGATATTGCCCGGAGAGCGGGCACAGTTGCCTACACAGCGCGATTGCACAGAGAGTCAGTGGGAGACTTCAAGAGCGAGAACATGATCGACATGGCAGCCGTAGAGGCGTTAGCGGAGCAAGGGCCGTTGCCGCTGCGGGCCAAATTATTGCCAGCGGACGTCGCTTTGGTCGATCTGCCGGGCGTATCAGTCGCTATTGACGACGCGGCGCGATTTTGCGGCGGTCAGGCGGTATCAGTAGACACTGAGGAACAGGAAGGGCTGGCGCGGGTTTATGCGGCAGGCGATCGATTTTTAGGTGTGGGCTTGCTGTCCGGAGACGGAATGCTGGCGCCACGAAGAGTATTTCAGACGCAGGAGAAAACCCCCTAATTATTTGATTTTGGGGTGTTAATGGGCCCGTACAGAGGCTAGAATATCGCGCTCAAAAAAGAGCAAAAGACAGAGAACTTGGAGTATTAGAAAAATGTCACTTTCCAGTGAAGCAAAGCAGGGCGTAATCGCCGAACACGCACGCGGCGAAGCCGATACAGGCTCACCCGAAGTACAGGTCGCACTGCTCTCGAAGAGAATTGCAGAACTCACCGAGCACTTCGGCGAGCATAAGAAAGATCACCACAGCCGTCAGGGTCTTCTGAAGATGGTAAACAAGCGTCGCAAGCTGCTTGACTACCTGAAGTCCAAAGACACTGACCGTTACCGCGAGCTGATTCAGAAGCTCGGTCTGCGTCGCTAGTCCAGCGAGCACCTTCGGCAATGTAAGCAACCGACGAGTCGTTCCCATCAATCGGGTTCGCCGTTGGTTGCTGTTGTCTTAACAACTTTCATACAGAGAAACCAAAGTGAATTCTACGAGAAAGAGTTTCCAATTCGGGGAACATGAAGTAACGATTGAAACGGGTGCAATCGCTCGTCAGGCCGACGGTGCTGTCATCGTCAATGTGGCGGGTACGACGATTCTGGTAACCGCAGTTGGGCGCAAAGTCGCCGAACCTGGCAGAGACTTCTTCCCGCTGACTGTTAATTATCAGGAAAAAACCTACGCAGCTGGCAAGATTCCAGGTGGCTTCTTCAAGCGCGAAGGTCGTCCGAGCGAGAAGGAAGTACTGACGTGTCGCCTGATAGATCGTCCGGTGCGACCACTGTTCCCGAAGGGCTTTACGAACGAAGTTCAGATTATCGCCACTGTCATGTCATTGAACCCGGACGTTGATCCGGATATTCCATCATTGATCGGAGCGTCGGCAGCTCTGGCTATTTCCGGCATGCCGTTTGCGGGTCCGATTGGCGCTGCCAAAGTGGGCTACAAGGACGGCGCGTACATTTTGAACCCGGGTCGTGCTGCCGTTGCTGAAAGTGACCTCGAGCTGGTTGTCGCCGGAACCAAAGACGCTGTCCTGATGGTTGAATCACAAGCGTCGGGCCTCTCCGAAGAAGTGATGCTCGGTGCCGTTATGTTTGGCCACGAGCAGATGCAGGTCGCCATTAACGCCATTAACGAGTTGGCAGCCGAAGTTGGCAAGCCCAAGTGGGAGTGGGTAACGCCGGTGGCTGACGAAGAGCTGGCGGCCGCTGCGAAGACACAAGCCGAAAGTGGCCTTTCAGACGCCTATCGAATCACTGACAAGCAGGATCGTCAGGTGGCCGTCGGCGTAGCCAAGGCCGCTGCCGTCGAGGCTTTGGCGAGTGGTGACAATGCGCGCTGGTCTTCTGAAGACGTCAAAGGCGCTCTGTACAAGCTCGAGAAGAGCATTGTTCGGCAACGAGTTATCAGGGGTGAACCGCGTATCGATGGTCGCGACAAGACCACTGTACGTCCCATAGACATCGAAGTCGGCATTCTTCCGCGAGCACATGGATCGGCAATTTTCACGCGCGGTGAGACGCAGGCAATCGTCGTCACGACGCTTGGCACAGGCCGCGACGCGCAGATCATCGATGCCATTGAGGGCGAGCGTAAAGATCCATTCATGCTGCATTACAACTTCCCTCCGTTTTGTGTTGGTGAGACAGGTTTTGTCGGTTCGCCGAAGCGTCGCGAAATTGGCCACGGCAAGCTGGCCCGACGCGGCATCGAAGCAGTACTGCCGAAAATGGACGAATTTGGATACGTGATTCGTGTTGTTTCCGAAATTACTGAATCGAACGGATCAAGTTCGATGGCGTCCGTGTGCGGAACCAGCCTCGCGCTGATGGACGCTGGCGTTCCTTTGAAAGCACCGGTAGCCGGTGTTGCTATGGGCCTCGTTAAGGAAGGTGATCAATTCGCCGTC
>JALHUQ010000288.1 GCA_022866645.1 Woeseiaceae bacterium
AAACTGCGTTGCAACAACGCAGGTCGCCGCACGCTTCGATCAGTCTGACTTCGGCAAGGCGCTTCCGATGAGGGTAACTTGCTATGCCCCGCCGAAACAAAAATTTGCATTTGATCGCGATGATCGTGAATGACCGTTTTTGGCCGGCACCTGCCATTCGAGTGATAAGATGTTTAACGACTGCTGCTGAACGACGAAGCGGACATTGCCGAGGATTCTTGCGAACGTGTGCTTTGCATCCGAAAGCCGCATTGCAGGTGGTGGAGTTCGGACTCGCCAACAAATGCACAAAGAATCAATGGCAACTCAGGCTGTTTGGGAAAAGGGAGGAAGAAGGTAGATATGCTGAAAAGGACATTCGTCAGTCTATGCGCCGTTGCTGCAATATCCATTTTGTTCTATGCAGTCGCGATATTGATGCCAATAACATTTATTAAGACGGTCGATGAAAACGAGGAGCTGCCATCCATCACTTTGAATGGGTATAAATTCCATGCTGAAACCATGGGTGATGAAGACAAGCCAGTCGTTATCGTGTTGCACGGTGGCCCGGGTGGCGATTACCGAAACCTTTTACCAATTGCGCCGTTAGCCGAAGACTACCGGTTGGTTTTTTATGACCAACGGATGACTGGGCTTTCATCACGCAAAGCCGAAGGGACCATTAGTCTGAAGAGTTTTTTCGACGACTTAGATGCGTTTGTTGATCATTACGGTAAGGGTAAGAAAGTCACCTTACTCGGCCACAGTTGGGGCGCAATGATGGCATCTGGATATATTGGTATGCATCCTGAGAAAATCGACAAAATTATCATGATTGAACCCGGCATACTTAGGCCTGACTTGTCACAAGAGTTTTTGGATTCACAATCCGGTCCGACATACGATGTGTACCTTGACCTCATGCTTGTGTGGCTAAGCAGCTGGCGGGTCGATATTAGCCAGGATAAATACGCTAGAGAGGACTATATTTTAAGCACTGCATACAAATTTATGGGCGGCAAAGACGTGCATTGTGGTGATGTTATTCCAGCAAACTTCGAAGGTTGGCGCGCCAGCAGAAAAGTATTAGACGAGACCGTTATAGCGTCGGCAAATGATCCCAAATTACTTGCTCAGCTGGACTTCATTACTGACGCTCATAAATTTGACGGCGATGTCCTATTGATTGGCTCGACATGCAATAAAGTTTATGGTGCTGAGTATCAAAAGCGCCACTTGCCGTTTTACAAAAATGCAAAACTCGAGACGATAGAGGATGCTGGGCATGTCATATTTTACGACCAATTAGAAGTATCACTTAAAGTCATAAGTGACTTTTTGAAATGAAGATCGAACGACCGCACCCCACAGCGGACATTGGCGTTTTGGGGTATTGTTAACAAGAATAATGAAACGTTCGGAGGGCAATATGCCGTATCCTCATGCAAAATACTTCGTTGGATTTGCGCTAGTCGTCATAGTCGTCGGATTTTGGGAAAGTTATTTCGTTCCGATTGCAGAAGTTCCGACGGCGTTTCACGTTCACGCTTTCACGGCCATAACTTGGGTCGTTCTCCTCCTGCTCCAGGACTGGTCAATCCGAAGTCGTCGCAGAAATCTGCACAAGATTGGCGGCATGCTCAGCCTGTTCCTGTTTCCGTTCCTGATTGTAGGCTTCATCATGATTATCAACGTGTCCGCGGCGGGGTACGTTGCGAATAAAAGCGAGTTTGCTCGCTTTCTCGGACCAAGCTTTGGGTTATCGATGATGATTGCCGTTATGGCGTACCTGACGCTGTTCTATCTGGCATTGAAAAACCGCCGTAATGTCCGATTGCACGCGGGCTACATGCTGACGACGCCGTTGATCTTGTTCGAATCGCCTTTCAGTCGAATCATATTGGATGATATGCCGATCCTGATATTCACAGGGTCGGAGTTTCCCCAGCGCGTCCTTGATGCAATCGTCATCGCCATGGTCATATCCATTGCATTTGCGTTGGTGTTTTATCTGCGTGATCGAAAAGCAGGAACCCCGTTCTTGCTTGCCGCGGGCTTTTTACTTGTCGAGTCAGTGTGCATGTATGTCGGCACCAGCATCGAGTGGGTCCGACTGGGATTCGAGGCGTACGCGCAAATTCCAACAGCATTGACGCTGCTGGTAGGGTTCTCGCTGGGCGCCGCAATCTCCTGGTTTGGCTGGAAATCAGTTGACCGTCGCGGTCCGCAAACTGTGGCCGCATCGCCACGTTGAATTTTGTATCGTTCGAAAACCGCTAACGGCTGCTTGCAGCCGGCAGCAGAAGTTCGAGTGCTAGAATAAGGAGGCCGACCAGTGAAGAAAATATTCCTAGGATTTCTCGTTCTAAACCTTTTGTTGGAGGGACTGGCTGCCGCGCTTCTAATCGGCGATCAGATACCTCCAATGGTTATACATGCGGTGATGGCCGCAATAGCTATCGTTCTTTACTCGCAGCGATCCAAGTACACCACCTAGCGAGCGTGCTGAGTTTTTCCTGTGCGATATGGACGGTGAATCACTTTACGGAAATTGGTCCAGGGCGCGTGCCGCCCTTGGAAGATTTCATGGCTGCAAGTATGCATCACTAGGCTTGGGGGTCGCTATCTTGGGTGGCTGGTTGTTCGATGTTCTTACTGACATTTGGGCTGCTGGCGACTATGGCTTGATGGCTAGCTCTGTTGCATGGCACTGCCTCATGTGCACGGCACGTCACATAGCCGCCGCTCGAAAAATCTGCGTTAAGATGACGGCTTGTGACCCGAAGCAGACGTTTTTCAGTTTTAGAACATTGTGTTGTCATTGGCGGATTGCTCCGGAATGGATTGCACCACATCCCAATGCTCGACCATCCGACAATCTTCAACCCTAAAGATATCAACCACTGCAAACCCAAGGTCCTCTGGCGTCGCTTGGCTATGGTAGTGAACAGCAACCAAGTCATCGGACGCGATGACGCGATGGATAGTGAAAATCCGTTTCGGAAAGCGTTCTAGAAGTTCTTCAAGGAAGTTGATAGCGGCGTCACGGCCGTCTGGAAGAGTGGGCTTATGTTGTATGTAGTTGGGATGAACCCAGCTTTCGAAGGCTTGTCGGACTTGTTTCTTCTCGTAAAACAAGTCGATAAATTGGCCGACGACTTCACGAGCCGACATGGTGCATTCCCCCTTGGACGGCGTCGATGACGGACCTTCAGATGCCAATGCGGGGACAGCGAGTAGTACCGTCGTGAAAACATGAACGAGGACCTTCAATCGTCTGTATTTGATTCCCATTTACACCTCCCTTGACCGACGGAGTATACCGATGGTCTCGCAAATCACGTTGGTCGCTGTGATACGCCTAGTTTGCCAAAATTTCCCCTGCTATTCAGAGCGGTCTAGCATGTATCACGAAAGTCGGCTTCTGGCCGAACCGAGTCACTCACGACGAGTCTGGACGAGGCGCTGGTATGCATTCGAAAGCAGCCGCCCAGGGTGTAAGATACTGGCAGACTGCTGCCGACCCGATCCGGCCGTCTAAGAATCCAGAATTGGCGAAGTGGTGGAATTGGAAGGGCAGAAAACTCTAATTATTTCTCTGCTATGGTTCGGATTGTCTTACGTGACATTCGCAAGTGAGGCTTCCAATGAGGGTGAATCGATGACCGCAAGAGGAATATTTGAAGTAGATCTACAACCACAAGCTGATGCCGGTTCTCCGGCGGGTAGGATGGTCATCGACAAAACCTACTCAGGAGATATGACCGGATCGGGCAAGGGTCAAATGATTAGCAAAAGAACAGAGGGCGGAACAGCCGTTTACTATGCGGTCGAAGAATTTTTAGGCTCGGTAAACGGGAAGAGCGGTGCTTTTACACTCATCCACAAAGGTCATATGACCAAGCAGTCTCAGACACTGGATGTCGAAATTCTTGAGGGTTCAGGAAGTGGTGAGCTTGAAAACATTTCTGGCTCGATGGCTATCACTCAGGATTCGAATGGCCACACATATGAATTAATGTACGAACTTCAGAACTGACCCAATTCCTGCCGAAGTGACCACATTCAACTTGGTCGTAACACCTTTCAACGACTGCTACTGACCCAAGGCCGCTATGCAGCACCGATAGACTAAAATGATTCATACCGGCCAAAGACCTGATTGTTATATAGCTGACGGAATATTCCGCCTAACGTATGGGAGCAGAGATTATGCCGGGTACCAAAAACATGTCTATCGGTGCAGTCGTGGCAATCGTCGGTATGTTGGTCATCGGAAATACATTGGCGATTTCCGCACGCGGATATTTGCTCGTCGCTTACGGCGCAGTTTTGTTTGGTGGACTCCAGTTCGTGATCGGGCTATTTCAGTTCATTAGTTATAAGCGCAAAAGCCCCAAAAGTAGCGCGAACATTCAAGTGGACCCGTACGTAAGAGCGATTTTGCAGGCCATGCTTTCTACTTCGATTGCGGATGGCGAGCTTGATGAAGACGAAGTGGTGGCTATCGCGGAAATCTACATTCAAATATTTGGTGGCGAAATACAGGCCAGCTGGATTCAAGATACGGCCAAGTCAATGTTAAGCGACGGATTTGATATTGGCAAAACGCTTGAGGGCAACGCAGTTTTGATTGAGGACTCGATGAAACCTGTCATTCTCAGAGCAGCTTATTTTGTCGCAGCGGCTGATGGAATAATTGATGACAACGAAAAGAAAATGCTTTTGACTATCGCTGACGCGTTAAAGATGGAACAGAGCGAGATCGATAAAACGTTTGAGGAACTTCAGCCGCTGGCCACATAACTGACTTCGCAGCTTGCAATCTGTTCTTGATTAATTCCAATGACCGCTTATTGGTCCTGCGTCACTTTGAAGGACATCTTAGAGTGAGCACTACAACAAAAGTTTGCAGCCGACAATCGACAGTATTACCGCGATCGCAATGCGTAATTGAACTTCCGAAACTTTTGCACTGAGCTTGGAGCCGATGATGATGCCGGGCAGGGAGCCTAACAATAAGTTCGCCAGCAACAACAGATCGATGTTCCCCATCCATAGGTAGCCGGTGCCGGCGATGGCGGTCAACGGTATGGCGTGCACGATGTCGGTGCCGACGAGTCGCGTCGGGGTTAAGCGCCGCGGATAAAGGAATACCAGCATGACGATTCCCAGCGCGCCACCTCCGACGGACGTGAGGGTGACCAATAGACCCAGGATGCTGCCGGCAAGGACAGTGAGCCCCGGCTGCATCCGCTTGAATTGAACTGGCGCCGCACCGCGCAACTTTGCTCCCCATGCGTGTGTTTTCGTCTTGAAGATAATCGCTATCGCCGTGAGCAATAGTACGCAGCCCAATGCGGTTAGGATCAGATCCTGCTTTATTTGACCGACGCCATTGGCGTGTAACCAGTACAACGTGAGCCCGGCCGTCGGCAGGCTGCCAAGACAAAGACGTCGCAGCACCTGCCAGTCAACGCTGCCGTGTTTATTGTGAACGAAGCCGCCGACGGTCTTGGTGATAGCCGCAAACCACAAGTCGGTGCCAACGGCCAAGGCCGGGGAAACGCCAAATATCAGAACGAGAATGGGCGTCATCAAAGCGCCGCCGCCAACACCTGTCAAGCCGACAACAATACCTACAATGAATCCAGCTACTGTATGCATCCAGTCCATATTAGGTTACGGGTTCCCGCTTTTACACAAACATAGAGCGCGCAGTTTGTCAGATATTCGAACCGGTATCTGCTTTTCAATGAGATAGATAATGGTAAATAGGTGTCAGATTTATATTGACGCCAAATAACGAAAGATGCCGCTTCGGTGGGATTTTCTCTATGTCTTATTGTGGCCGGCAAGCCATCATTCGAGTGATAAGATAACGAATGACTGCTGCTGACCCGAAGCGGACATGGGTTCAAATCCGTTGTTACGTCGACCCAGAAATCCCGAAAGTCACAGCATTTCGTCTCCTTCATGTTCTATTGCCCGTCGTTTATATCTCCGGAGTGTTACCGAGTGATTGATGGTCTATTGCTAGTCGTTGGGCTGGTGTTTTTGATAAAATCAGCGGACCTTCTTGTTAAAGGTGCTTCGTTTATAGCGGCTCGGCTCGGCATTTCGCCACTGGTAGTTGGCCTGACGGTAGTATCGTTCGGTACGTCGATGCCTGAGATGCTGGTAACTCTAACGGCCGGCCTTCAGCATAATGCGGACCTTGCGATAGCCAACATCGTTGGGAGCAACGTCTTCAACGTGCTGGTCGTACTCGGGGTCGCTGCGATCATTCGTCCATTGCCAGTGCGCAACTCGACAATCGTATCGGAATTTCCATTTTCGAGAACAGACATTCAGGAAACCAGCT
>JALHUQ010000289.1 GCA_022866645.1 Woeseiaceae bacterium
AAACATGGCCGCAATCGGTGGCAAGAAGCCTCCCGAACATCTCTCAACGCACCCGGCCAACGAGACACGCATCGAAAATCTGATATCGCAGTGGCAAAAGACATTGCCGATCTACAATCAGGCGCTGGCGGACGGAAAAGATCCGCAGTGCGTCAAATCCTGGTAGTGCCGGCGGAGTTTAAGGACCATTTCTCACGGCAGTCGGACGCTTACGCGAAGTATCGGCCAAACTATCCGGATGGACTTTTCCGCTTTCTGGCAGCTAGCAAGAGCGACGCGTGACGTGGCCATTGCAGATCAAGTTTAGTCGTGTGAATACGCTGCTAGAATAAGGCGCCAGCCCACGCGGAATAGTCGATTGCCCAAACACAGTCAAATCGTATCACGGACCCTGATTCTCATCGCAGTGCTTGCAACCGCAGGCTGCGAGATCTTCGACGGTTTCATCGCAGAAACGAACAAGCGTGCCGGGCCGAACGTCGTGCCCTACCAGGATCGACCTCGGTACGATCCGATAGACGGCAACACTTTTACACTGACCTCGGATGAGCAGTCTGTTATCGGCGAACCGCAAATCGTATTCGTCGGACCCGGCGACACGTTTTCCGATCTGGCGAGAACCTACGGCCTCGGTTATGACGATCTGCTCGATGCGAATCCCGGAATTGACCCATGGCTGCCCGGCGAGGGCACGCCGGTACTATTGCCGACGCAGTATGTGTTGCCGGATGCGCCGAAGCGCGGCGTTATCTTGAATATTGCAACCAAGCGATTGTTTTATTTCCCAAAGCGTAAAGACGGCGAGCTGCAACAGGTTCTGACCTATCCGATCGGCATTGGTCGGGTGGGTTGGGAAACGCCACTTGGCGAAACGACCGTGATTTCCAAGGCGATGAATCCGACCTGGTGGGTGCCCGCATCCGTGCGACGCGAACATGCGGAAATAGGCGACCCGTTAGCGTCAGTGGTTCCACCCGGTCCCGATAATCCACTGGGCACACGAGTACTCAAACTGGACCTGCCCGGGTATTTGATCCACGGCACGAACAAGCCTGCCGGTGTTGGTATGCGCGTCAGCCACGGCTGTGTTCGACTCTATCCGGAGAACATCGAATTTCTCTATGACCTGGTCGAGGTGGGTGAAGTCGTGACCATCCTGAACGAGCCCTACCAGATGGGCAGCAGAGACGGCGTACTTTACTTCGAGGCGCATCCGCCGCTGGAGGACGATACGCGCTTACCGGAAGAGCGCTTGCAGTCCTTATTCCATGCACATTCGAAAAAAGGTGGCGTAGCGCTCAACGATCATCTTCAACAACATGTAGTTTCACTGGCAAAAACGCCGACCGGGGCTCCGGTCAGTATCGTCGAATACGATGCGAACGAGGTGATGGCGCGAGCGCGAGTTGTGCACAATGTTGTTGTGCCGAATCCCAACGAACCGACGCTCAGCGAAGTCCAGGAAATGATGCAGGAAATCGAGGCGGAAGACGAAGCTTTGTGAGCAGAAGGATCGCTAGCGTCAAAATCACGCTGCCGGGCGGCCAGTATCGTAATAGCGTTTGAATTGCTCCGGCAGGTTTTGTCGCAAAGGATTTTCTTGCCCGACCGTCGGCAGCGATCGCGAGTTATAGGTGTTCCAAAATAGATTCGATCGCCCCGCGTCATTGGTTTCAAGGTCATGCAGCAACGCCGCCATCGCTTTCCCTGTATAGGTAGTCTCGAGGACCAATCCCAGATTCTCCTTCGCAAAATCAACCGCGCGGAGCGTCGCATCGTCGGCATGCGCATAGCCACCGGCATAGAACTCATCGCGCCAGACTATTCTGCTGCGCGCCGCCAGGTCGGCTGGAATAAAGGGGTCGAACCGATTTAGCAGCGTTGCTGTCTTAATCATCAGCCGATTCAATACCTCACGTTTTACAAACTGATTGTCCGCAACGCGAATGGCGTGAATTTCCGTCGGCAAATCCGCCAGCGCGAGACCGAGTGCCAGTCCGGCAACGCTGCCCATAGTTCCATTGGCGATGTAAATACGATCGGGCGATTCGAGTTCGCCCGATTCGATCTGCGCCGCGAGCTCCATTCCTGCATTCACAAATCCCACGGCGCCTAACCAGCAGGTGCCGCCCAGGGGTATGACCCAGACCTGTCGGTTTTGAAGATAGCGTCGAAACAACTCCCTTCGATTGACGCCGCCACCGTAACGCACAAGCTCAGTGCCAAGTTCAAGATGTGCATTAAGCGTTGCCGGGATATTCGCGGTCGGCTTCTGATGCGCCAGAAAACAGGTGCACGCCAGGCCGAATTCCTTTGCAAAAATCGCAGTTGCCAAGGCGTGATTCGAACCCACGGCGCCGAATGTCGCGATACGCTCCGCGCCCCTTTCTCTCGCGCGCTGAAAAATGTACTCGAGTTTGCGGATTTTGTTACCGCCGTAGATCGAACTCGTCTGATCATCGTGCTTAACTGCCACCGTTCGATTTCCAGCGACGAATTCAAACGAGTGATGTGAAATCGGCGTCGGCAGCGACGCGAAAGACCTCTTTCGTAGTTTCCCTGCGAGTCCGGGGTAGGCATTTCCGAGATGGTCGCTCATGACACGACAGATTAACCAAGTGCATAGGCGATCGCGAGTGTTTAGAATACCGGCACGCTAATCTGGCCGAGTCCGGAGACAAGTTTGTCAGATGCAGTTGACCACGGAATAACGGTCACCGAAATCGCAGCGATGGATCAACCCATCGATGCGTGTCCAGAATCCACGGCCGCCTTCGTCGGCCGTGCGCTTCGTGGTCCCTTGAATACGCCGATTCTGGTGAATAATTTCGCAGAGTTTCGACGCCGTTTCGGCGACGTCTGGGGACGATCCAGCCTTGGGCCGGCGGCAAAACAATTCTTTGAGCACGGCGGAAAGCGGCTGCATGTCGTCCGCGTAGCGAACGGCGCTCGCGGTGCCATGCTGTGTTTGCCGGCTAGCGGTTCCGCTCTGGTCTTGCGCGCGGTCGACCCCGGTTCAACCGAATACATTCGAGCGGCCGTTGATTACGATGGCATTGCCGGCGAAAACGAAGACCTGTTCAACCTCACATTGCAGCGCTTGAATCCATCGACCGCAACGGTCATCGATCAGGAATTGTTTCGCCAGGTTTCCTGGAAAGAAGACTCTGGTTCTTTCGTCGTCGAAGCATTGGTGCACTCAAAATTAGCTCGAGCCGAGCACCCCTATCCGACGCACCGACCGGAGAGGACGACAACCTACGGGCGATCCTACGAATCGACGTACATCAAACACGCTCAGGCCGGAACAGACGGCAGCGAGCTCTCGGATTATGACCTGGTGGGGTCGCGTCGCGAGCGTAGCGGCCTGTTTGCGCTGGAACAAATCGAGAATTTCGATCTGCTCTACCTGCCGCCTCCGGGCAAAGGCAGGGATGCAGGCCCGGCGGCCGTACTCGCAGCGGAACTGTACTGCCGTGAGCGCGGGGCTATGCTTATTGTTGATCCGCTGTCGAACTGGGCAACGGCAGAGGAAGCCAGTCAGGGTGTGCGTACGCTGGGTTACGCGAGCCCAAACCTGCTAGCTTACTTTCCAAGGGTTCGCGAGCGCGGTAGCGACGACAATGTTGCTCGGCCTGTCGGCGGCGCAATTGCCGGTTTGTTGTGCAAGCAGGATCGGCTGTACGGCTCCTGGCATTCGCTGGATCAGCAAGGGATGGGCCTGCACCGAAGGTTCAGGCCTGAACACGAGTTAAGCGACGATGACCGGCATCTGCTCACTCGTGCCGGATTGAATAGCTTGGTCGGCCGCCCGGTTGGCACAACTCGGCTTTCGGGATCCGTGACGATGGGCCGCGGTAGCGAAGCCTACGCCAATTATGCGAATTTACCGGCGCGTCGATTTTGTTTGCAGATCATCAACACGGTTGCAAGGGCGACGCGTTGGGCGGTATTCAAGCCCGCGGACAGCACATTGGCGAAACGACTGCGCGACCAGGTCTTTAAGTATCTGTATAGCTTGAACGAGCTGGGTGCCTTCGCTAACGAAAATTTCATCGTGCAATGCGATGCCGACCTTAGTAACCGGGCCGGCAAGGAAGAACATGGCATTTCGATCCTGCTGATGTTTCATCCTGTTGCCTGTGACGAACCGATATCGCTGACCTTGCATCAGACCGCATCCGGCTTTCGTGTCGGCAGCACTGCGTTCGGACTCACCATAAGACCATCCGTCGGCTAGCTTTGCCTACAGACGTCCACCTTTTATTGGTATCGTGAAAGTCCTATGAAGCTTGATCGATTTATTCGTGTTGCGGTCGCGGTCGCGGTCGCGTTGGTATTCATCATCGCGACCGGGGCGTTGCTGTTCGTTACGGAATCAGCACTCAATGTCTGGGATCGCCTCCGAGCGGGTCCGCCAGCTTTTCTGTATTCCTATATTGCGGTGGTAGTGCTACTTGGCCTCACGGCGGTAGGCCTGATTTGGCGATTCGTCGTCAAGAAAAAGCTGGCACCGGTCAGGAAATCCAGATCGCTATCCCGGAGCGATATCAAAGAGCGCTTACAGCAAGCCGAAGCGGCCGGGGTTGATATCAGCGCCGCGCAGGCTGAACTTCAGAATCTGGCGGCACGTCAGGCGGCCGGTGCTATTCATCTCTGTTTTTTTGGCGAGATCAGCGGCGGAAAAAGCTCGCTGATTAAAGCCCTGGTTCCGGACGCTGACGTCCTGATCGACGTTGTCGGCGGCTCGACCGAAGAGGTACGTCACTATCGGTGGCGCAATGACGCCGGCACGGAAATCTTGCTCACCGATGTTCCTGGAATCGGCGGGCATGAGGACGGCCTTAGTGAAATTGCGACCGAGGAGGCGAAACGCTCACATCTGGTGCTGTTCGTTTGCGACGGTGACCTGACCCGAGGAGAGCTGAACTCGATAAAATTGTTGCTGGCATTCGATAAACCCATCGTGCTCGTACTGAACAAGGCGGACCGATACTCTGCAGACGAGCGAGCGACGCTACTGCAAAAGCTGCTGCAGCGCATTGATGAGCTGGGCGGTGAGGTGCAGCGTGACCATGTAGTCGCAGTGAGCGCCGGTGGCGTAACTGA
>JALHUQ010000290.1 GCA_022866645.1 Woeseiaceae bacterium
GGGGATGATGCCGGCAACAGCGATAAACGCTACTCCGCTTCGTCAATGACCTGGCAGTTCAGCTGGAAAACGCCAGATCTAAAGAACAAAAACGTACTGTTAGTCATTTCGCCACCGGGCGAGATCGATCCGGAAGCGATAGCCTGTGTCAGGCTGAAGTAGAAAGCTACTGCGTCATCCGCTGGCGGGCATCGTCCGCCAGCGGACCGCCCTCTGGCCGGAGCGACAGGAAAGTTTCGTAGGCGATGATTGCCGCCGAGTTCATGCCGATCGCTTGCTGCGCACGGGCGATCCAATACGGCAGCGTTGCCAAGTATCGATAGGTGGGCATGTCATCGAGGAACACCGCGGCGGCTTCCCCCCGTCGCTCCTGGCAGGTCAGGAATTCACCAAGGGCCTCGGCGTAAAATTCGGCTTCGAGATAGGCGCGGCCGAGTTCGAATCGAACGAGCCACAAATCAGCAAGGTCGACCGCACTGCGAAGTAGATCGATCGCCTCCACATGATTGCCAGCCTTACGCGCAATTGCGGCTTGTAGCATCAGGCCATAAGCACGACTCTGTGCTTGCAGCTTCGCAACCAGTTCCGCCGCAATTTTGGCCGTGCGATCCGTATCGCCGGTTTCGAGGAATACTCCTGCCGCGGCAATTTTTATCGATTCTCTCGACGATAACGCTAACGCCTTTTCTGCGGCCAAACTCGCAGCCTCGAAATCACCAGCGCTTGCGTTTATCTGCGCCAGCGCGATGTATTTCACGGCCCCAGCATTCGTACTTACGGCAGCGAGGTCAACCTCGATCCCGGCAAGCAAAATGTCGCGCGCGCCGGAGAAATTGCCGGCATAGGCCTCGACATCCCCAAGGCCCAGCGTTGCGACTGAGCCGCGATGATCGCTGGCCGTCGCCTCCGCCATTTCCCGGTAAGCGTCTCGTGCCCCGTCGAGGTCCCCATTCGCCAAAGACCAAATCGCTAGCGGCAGATACGCAGATCCATACTCGGGACTGTCTTCGACTATTTGCCGGGCGACGGCTGCTGCCGCATCGAAGTCACCCGAGTACAATGCGTACAGCGCGAAGTTGGAGCGATAGAGGCGGCTGTTCGGGTAAATGTCCATGATGCGCTGTCCCTCTTCGGACGCCATCCGGAAATCAAGTGAAAGAAACGCCGCGACGGCGAGATTGTTGTGTCCGGCCGCGTCGGCAGGATATTTTTTAACCAACTCTGAAAAAGTTTGAACAGCATTATCAAAATTTCCGGTTACAGCGGCGTAGTAAACGCCGAGCGTTCGAAGTCGTTCCCTCTCGGTCATTGTCTCCATCAATGACAGCGCTTTCTGCCAGAGTTTTTCCGCCTCTTCAGTATTGCCAAGCCTGAACTCGCTCAGTGCCCAGCCCGCGTAAGCTCGACCGAAATTGGGATCCAGATCGGTCGCGATTCGGTATTGCTCAACGGCCTCGCCCGGCTTACCATCGAATTCAAGCTGAATTGCGCTAGTGAATGCAGATGCTGCTTCAAGTGACGCGGCGGTAAAGGGAGTGGAAGTCGCATCCGGCTGATCCAGCGTCGTATCGCCGAGCTCTTCGCGAACAGCTTCCGACAGGGACCCAATCGAGGCCAGTACGGCCTCTGCGGCTTTCGCGTCAGCAGATGCGGTGAATAATTCTTCTCCTGTCCCTGAATCGATTGCATGTAATTCGATCTCGAAACCTGAGCCATCCGGAACAATTGTTCCGGCCAGTATGACTTTAATGCCTTCCCGGACGGCAACCAGGCGAGCCAGGGCCGGCTCGAGTTCATCCGCGCCCGGCCGAAGTATCCTTGCGACCTCCAACGCGATATTGCGAGGGTAGGACGTAATGTACGGCGCCGCTTCGACACCTATATTCAGCGCTTGCTCTAACAGGCCGTCGAATAATTCGTTGCCAGTCTGATTATCAAAGTCGGCAATCAGTATCGTTATGGGGTTCGGGTTCTCGACTGCGGCCGGCCCACTCGTGATATTCAGGTAGACGGAAAAAAACAACGCGACCGTTAGCACGCCGATTACGGCGAAATCCATTTTTCGAGTGCCGATCGGCGCGACGACCGTGTCTGTCGGATCACCCTGAATCTCGATACCGTGATCGGTCAGGTTGTAAACCCAGGCCAGCACCAGCATGACCGGGAAACCGACGAGTGCGACAATGATGATCGCACGCATCGCCCAGTCGGGCGCGTCGAACGTCGGCAAAATTACGCTGCCGACCTCGATAAGGATCCAGCTGACACCAATGTACAGCCCGGCTGTGCTGAACACTTCGCGTCGACGCAATTCCCGGATAAATCGATTCATTATTGCTCTTATGTCGCCTCGCAAGAAACCGATGACGAGTTTAACACAGGGTATTGGTGACTAAAATTGGCTTCAGCTTGTGCCTTCGAAGCGGTTTTCGCTGCGGTTTTTGCGTACCGCACCCGCCTCGAATACCTGTCCGCTCATCGATATGTAGACGCCGGGTTTCGCGATTTGCACGGTTGAGACGGCCATACCGACGTTGAATACGGCGTCTGTCGTCCGGAACCTCGCCGGCGTCAGCGCCCCTGTCAGAACGATGGTTTTGCCTTCGAGGCCGCGCAAGAAACTTGCCGTCTCCGGCATGGTGTCCGTGCCGTGCGTAATCACGTAGTGCGTCGCGTCGTCGCTCGCGATGAAGTCGCGTAATACCGTCCGATCGTCGTCGTTGATCTCAAGACTGTCCTTTTGAAACAGCGAAACAACGTCGTACTCAAAATCGACCAGCCCGTCCGTCAATATGTGTTGAATGACGGATTCTCCAACTTCGAACCGACTGAGTGCATCGAAGTAAATTTTGTCGATCGTACCGCCGGTGGTAATGAAACGTATTCTCATAAAGACTCAGTCTGACATGGCCGACGCCAGCGGTGGTATTGAGACGATAATCTTCGCGCCGCCCAGTTTCGACTTTTGAATGGTTAGTTGTCCACCGTAGGCGCGCGCAATATCCTTCACAACCGCAAGCCCAATTCCATGCCCTGGAGTGGTTTCGTCCAGACGCATGCCTCTTTGCATTAACCTGCTCGCGGCGTCCTCCGGTATTCCTGGACCATCATCCGATACAGACAAAACCATGCCGCCCGCAATTTTTCCCGTTGCTGGCGATGGCACAATACTGATACGCACTCGTTTTGCACACCACTTGCAAGCATTGTCGAGCAGGTTTCCGGCCAGTTCCAGAAAGTCGCCGCCATCGCCGCGAAACTGCAAGCCGGGCTCGATACTCACATCGAACACGGGGCTCTTATCGTGATAGACCTTCTTCAATCCACCGATCAGGCGCGTCACTTCGTTCTCAACGTCCACCGAATGCAATACCAGCTGATCAACGACCGACGCCGCCGGTTTTCGCAACTGGTAGCGAACAATTTCGTCCATGCGATCGATTTGTTCGTTAAATCGGACCCCAAATTCTTTGGCTTGTCTGTCACCAAGCAAGGCGCGCATCGCCGCCAGCGGCGTCTTCAGGCTGTGGGCCAGATTATCAAGCGTGACGCGATAACGATCGGATCGAGCACGCTCGTGATCGATCAGCAAATTCATATTGCGCGCAACGCCGGTTAATTCGGTCGGAAATCGTCCAGAAAGAGACTTGCGACTGCCGCTCTCAATCTCGCCAATTTCGGATTCGATTTTTCTGAGTGGTTTCATCAAGCTGCGCAACAGCAAAGAAAATGCCAGCAACATTGTCGCTGCCACCGCAGCAAACCAGCCGAATAACTGACGGCGAAATCCAGCGACCTGTGCATTGAACGAGTCCATGCTCTCGGCGACTTTGAAGACGTATGTTTTGGAACTGCTGTCGTCAAATTCCCATTCAACGGCGAGACTGAGCGTCAAAAGTGGCGTCCCATCGAGCATCGTTTCGCGGGCAAACATCTGAGTGCCAGTGGCCGGCGTAACGCCGGTCGGAATCTGCAGCCCTAAGGCGGACTTCGATTGCCAGACCACCGTACCATCGTCCGTCCGAAGCTCTCCGTACAGCCCGGAACCAATCTGACCGAAGCGCGGCTCCCGCAAGCGGGCCGGCAATACCAGTTCAGAATTATCATCCGGTTCCGCAACGGCCAGCAGTCCGACAAGTTGGCCGCCAAGAATATCGCGTCGCGCCTGATTGCCGGCTTCGGTAAAGGCGGAATCAAGAACAGCAATGGTCGCACCAAAGAAAAACAGCAGCAGCACGCTGACGGATATCAGTAGCCGGCTGCTAAGAGAGTGCATTCAGGTCAGTCCGATTGATTACGCTCCAGCGCGAAGCGATAGCCGCGGCCGCGTAGCGTTTCGATAGGCTTAATGGTGTTGTCCGGATCCATTTTCTTGCGCAGACGCCCAATGAACACCTCGATGACATTGCTGTCTCGTTCGAAATCCTGATCATAGAGGCGATCAGTCAATTCCGTTTTGGAGATCACCTGCCCCGCACGGACCATCAGGTACTCGATGATTTTGTACTCGAAGCTGGTCAGCTCGACCGCCGCGTCACTGACCTTGAGTTCCTGCCGCGACATATTCAGCGACACCGGCCCGGCATCGAGCTGCGATGATGCCCAGCCGCCGCTGCGACGCAGCAGCGCATTCACGCGCGCGCTGATTTCTTCAAAATGAAACGGTTTTACAACGTAATCGTCGGCTCCGGCACTCAGGCCGTCCACTTTGTCCTCCCAGCGATCACGCGCCGTGAGTATCAGAATCGGGTAAGTCTTGCCTTCCGCCCTTACTGTTCGAATGATATCGAGGCCAGATACCTCAGGCAGGCCGAGATCTATGATGGCGAGGTCTATAGGATATTCCTGCGCGCAATACAGACCCTCTTTACCGTCGGCCGCCTGTTCGACGGCGAATCCCTCGCGGCTCAACTCTGCCGCGAGCGTTTCGCGCAAGGTCATGTCGTCTTCAATTACCAGTAATCGCATGTTCCCTCCTCGATCAAGAGCGCAATGTTAGCGGCCGCTGACCTTGTGCGTTTTAACCTTGCCATCCTTGGTGAGAACTTTGATGTAGTGCACTTCGTGGCCACCCTCGATCCGTGTTTCGGCGCTAATTACCTTGTCGCCGGCATTCAGGTGTATCGACCTGATCGCCTCCTGCAGCGACATGCCGCCTTGCACGGTTCGAAGCGTATCGTCGGCCACATACTGGACATGCTGTTGCCTGAGCGACTCCTCCAGGTCAAAAGCAGCGGCTCGTCCCGGCAGGCAAGCCGCCGCGAATAAGACCAGCATTGTCAGTATCAATCGCATGCGCCAAGTGTCGTATGACAGCAGGTCGATTGCAACGAAGCGCATCACATCAAATCTCCCGAACTAGTCCGCCGGCCTGACGTCGACTCGGACTCTCATTTGCCTGCCCGGGTCATACGGCATCTCGGTCATGTACTTTTGACCGTTGTAGCGGTAGGTCACGCGATAACCATTGATGCGCTCTTCCTGGTGGCTGCGATAGCTCGTCTTGCAACGTTGTACGCTGCGAGCCTGTTGCTCGACAGCCGCACCGGCCTGACGCTTGCGTGCCGCCGTGTTACCGATGGTTGCCCCAATCACGCTACCCGCTGCGGTTGCCGCATCATTGCCGTGGCCGCTACCGAACTGGTGTCCTATGACGCCACCCACAATGGCCCCAAAAATTGTGGCAACTCCGGTGTGACCGGCATAGGGATCAACGGTGTAGTACTCCATTTCTTCCCAGCACTCCTGCACCGGTGTCTTGACCGTTACGTAATTGATGATGGGCTGACTCGAAATGACCTGAGCGTAGTCGTACAGGTCTCCCGCACGGCCGCGGTCGTGGTCGTGGTCGGCAAAAGCCGTCGCCGAGGTTCCGAGTAGCATCGCTGCGGATGCCAGAGCTGCGAGTTTCGGTTTCCTATTCATGATCCTGTCCTCTGTGTTCAATAACTGGCCACTGCCAGCTTGAGGACAAGATTAAAGGAGGCGCAATGAACCGTGCCTGAACGTCTAGCCCACGCGTTTCTTGGCAGCGCGCCAGTGTTTGTCGAGCGTCTCAATATTGAAGTCCCGGAAGCGCCTGCCGGACGTGGCGATCTCCTGCTCCATGTCTCGAAATCGCCGTTCAAACTTATAATTGGCGCCGGTCAGGGCCTTTTCAGGGTCAATATCGAGATGCCGGGCCAGATTGACCACGGCGAACAACACATCGCCAAATTCTTCTTCTATGCTGGCGGGCTCGCGCTCGCCGACGGCCACCTCAAGCTCATCAAGTTCTTCCTGGATCTTGGCGAGTACACCCGCCCGATCCGGCCAGTCAAAACCCACCCGACTCGCCCGTTTGCCCAGCTTTTGCGCCCTTTTCAGTGCCGGCAACGCCTTGGTAACGCCCGCCAGAGCACTCTGGTCGTCGGAACCCGACCGCTCAAGCTCCTTGATTTGCTCCCAGCTGCCGTCCTGCTTGCCATCGGCGCGCTCTGCGTCGCTGCCGAAAACATGCGGGTGCCGACGCAGCATTTTTTCAGCGATACCGGCGGCGACGTCATCAAAGTCGAACAGGTCGGCTTCGGCCGCCATCTGGGCGTGAAAAACCACCTGCAACAGCAAGTCGCCGAGCTCATTCCGAAGATCATTCATGTCGCCGCGTTCGATGGCGTCCGCAACTTCATAAGCCTCCTCAATGGTATAGGGAGCGATACTCCTGAAGTCCTGCTCGACATCCCATGGACAACCGTTCTCACGGTCGCGGAGCTTGCGCATTACTTCAAGTAAATTCTCTATATTATTCATAACTTATTGTTTTAATAATATATTTCTGAGTGAGATTATCATGAATGCCGTGGCGCCCCAGATACGCTCGTGCTGCCAGCGGAACTCAACCATGGGCAACTTTCGGTCCCCCGCATCCCACTCCGTGCGGATATCGTTACGGGCATCCAGCAAGAACGTCAGAGGCACCTCGAAAGCATAGTCGACCTCGGTTTTATCAAGCGTCAGCTGCGCGTCGCCCGACACCAGGCCAACGACGGGTGTCACCGCAAAACCTGTGATGGTCGGCATCGTCTGCAGATAGCCCATGACCGAAACCTGATGCGGGGCAATGCCAACCTCTTCCTGCGTCTCTCGCAGCGCTGCGGCCTCCACGTCGCGGTCGCACTCTTCCATACTGCCGCCAGGGAAGCTCACCTGACCCGCATGATGCTTCAAATCTGCCGAGCGCTGCGTCAGCAGTATGGACAGTACGGAATCACGCTCAAAGATGGGTAGCAGAACACCCGCAGGTTTCAAGATACCCGAGAGCTGGTCTCGCATCAGTTCGGGCCAGCGCGAACTTCCCGGCGGCATGACGATATCGGCCGGGCCTCTCGGCAGTGCGGTCCCAGCAAGGCAGTGTCGAATACGGTCCGGCGTAAGGGTTACGTCGCTATTAATGTTTGATACCGCCCTCGGTAAGTGCCGCCGGGTCCAGCAGTCGATTCAGCTCATCGTCAGTCAGGTCCGTCATCTCTCGGGCGACGTCCTTTACCGGGCGACCCTGCTTGTACGCTGCCTTGGCAATTGCGGCACCTTTCTCGTAGCCAATCACCGGATTCAACGCGGTCACCAGTATCGGATTCCTGTCCAACGCCCGGTTAATGTTGTCCAGATTAACCGTAAACCCGGCGATCGCCTTGTCGGCGAGACAAGTGCAGGCGTTCGCCAACAACTCGATGCTCTGCAACAGATTGTAGGTGACGACCGGCAACATCACGTTGAGCTGAAAATTACCCGACTGGCCACCCAGTGCGATCGTCGCATCATTGCCAACGACCTGCGCGCAGACCATAGCGACGGCCTCCGGAATCACCGGATTGACTTTGCCGGGCATGATGCTCGATCCCGGCTGCAACGCCGGAAGTTCAATTTCGCCAATGCCGGCCAGCGGTCCCGAATTCATCCAACGCAAATCATTCGAGATCTTGGTCAGGCTCACGGCCAGAACACGCAATTGGCCGGATGTCTCTACGGCCGCGTCCTGACTGCTCATGCCAGCGAATTTCGATGCGGCCGATTCGAAAGGAATACCCGTCTGCTCACTTAGCAGCAGCGCGACTTTGGCGCCGAATTTTGGATGTGCGTTGATACCGGTTCCGACTGCAGTGCCACCTTGCGCCAGCTGCACCAGTCGTTTCATCGTGTCCCTCAGTCGCTCGGCACCCTGATCAATCTGGGCCCGCCAGCCATCGAGTTCCTGGCCGAGCGTTATGGGCATGGCGTCCATCAGATGTGTGCGTCCGGTCTTGACGATGTCGCGAGTTTCGTCAGCCTTGGCTTCCAGTACCTTCGACAGATGTTCAAGCGCGGGCAGCAAAGAATTCTGAATCGACAGCGCGGCGCTAACGTGGACACAGGTTGGAATGACATCGTTACTGCTTTGGCTCATGTTGACGTGATCGTTAGCATGTACCTCCGATCCAAGTCGAGCCGTCGCCAAATGCGAAATCACTTCATTGGCATTCATATTGGAACTGGTGCCGGAACCGGTCTGAAACACGTCGATGGGAAAATGCTCATCATGGCGGCCTTCGGCCACTGCCAGTGATGACGCCTGAATCGCGATTGCGAGTTCACTCGTGATAAGGCCCAACTCGGCATTTGCGCCGGCGGCTGCCCACTTGACGAGGCCCAGTGCCGCAATAAACTGGCGCGGCATCGGCAGGCCTGAGATCGGAAAATTGTCGACGGCTCGCTGTGTTTGTGCGCCCCAAAGTGCATCCTCCGGGACCTTCAGTTCACCCATGCTGTCCTTCTCAATGCGAAATGCCTTGTCACTCATTGCCTGTCGTGCTCCTTACGGTAAATCTGCAGTCCGGTAGTAGATACTTGGTGTATGATTCGCGCTTTGCGCGCCGAAGTCTACACTGGTTTTCCACCGAAAAAAGTCGACCGCCATTGGTTTTTTTATTGCCCATGAATACTCATTGCCCATGAAAATCCCTGCTATCAAGGCACTCTCACCGGTCGACGGCCGATACTGCGAGAAGGTCAATGAACTGCGCAATATTTTTAGCGAATATGGCCTGATTCGCTACCGCATTCTCGTCGAGGTTCGCTGGCTGCAGCGCCTGTCCGATGAACCCGAAATTGCCGAGCTTGCGCCGCTCACCTCAGTGATGAAAGACGTCCTGAATCACATCGTTGATAACTTCTCGATCGATGATGCGGAGCGCGTGAAGAAAATCGAGGCAACGACCAATCATGACGTTAAAGCTGTCGAGTATTTCATTCGCGAGAAGCTCGGCGACGGACCCGAGACACAGGCACTGAAGGATTTCCTGCATTTCGGCTGCACCTCCGAGGACATCAACAATCTGTCCTATGCCTTGATGCTGAGGTCAGCACGCGTCGATGTTCTGATTCCGCAAATGCGTGAGTTGAGAAGCAAGCTCAGTGCGCTCGCGAAGGAAAATGCCGGCTTGCCCATGCTGTCTCGCACGCACGGGCAAACCGCCAGCCCGACAACGCTGGGTAAAGAAATTGCGAATGTCATCGCACGCCTGGATCGCACGCAAAAACAATTCGCCAACTGCGAGATTCTTGGCAAATTTAATGGCGCAGTCGGTAACTACAACGCCCATACCATCGCCTACCCCGACGTGGATTGGCCCGGGATTGCCCACCGTTTTATAGAGTCCCTGGGAATAATGCCGAATGCCTACACCACGCAGATAGAGCCACATGACTGGACGGCTGAGTATTCGCACGCATTGATGCGGTACAACACGATATTGATCGATTTTAGCCGCGACATTTGGGGCTATATCTCGCTCGGTTATTTCAAGCAAAAAGTCACCAGAGACGAAGTCGGCTCTTCGACCATGCCGCACAAAGTAAACCCCATAGATTTTGAAAATGCCGAAGGCAATTTCGGCATGGCGAACGCGATGCTGGGTCACTTTGCCGAGAAGTTGCCGATATCGCGTTGGCAGAGCGACCTGACTGACTCGACGGTACAGCGCAATTTCGGGTCGGCCGTCGGGCATGTCCTGATCGCACTGAAATCTCTGTCGAAAGGCATAGACAGGCTGGAGGTCAATTCTGCGGCGATCAGCGCGGAAATTTCGAATGCCTGGGAAGTACTCGGCGAGGCCGTGCAAACCGTCATGCGGCGTTACGGAATTCCCGAGCCCTACGAAAAACTCAAAGGGCTGACGCGCGGACAGGCTGTCAGCAAAGAAATTCTGCAGGACTTCATTAAGACGCTGGATATTCCTGATGAAGAAATCGAACGCCTGCTAGCCCTGAGTCCGGAATCCTACATTGGACTTGCCGCGGAACAGGCGCGCGATATCTAGGCGCGAACCCGCATGCTAAAGCTGCCCGGAAATCTGACTGCTGATACGTTTCTCCAGCAGCACTGGCAAAAACAAGCGCTATTCATGCCGGGCGCTCTGCAGCGCATCAGACCGGCGATTACCCGCAACGAACTCGGCTGGCTTGCCACTCTTGAAGACGTTGAGTCGCGCCTTGTGTTCGTCGATCGGACCGGCATTCGACCGCGTTATCGAGCGGAATCCGGGCCTTTTGCAGCTGAGTATCTGCAGCAGCTGCCGAAACGCGACTGGACCTTGCTGGTACACGATGTCGAAAAACATCTGCCCGCGATGAGAGGCTTGTTTCGACACGTACCGTTCATACCGCACTGGCGAATTGACGATCTCATGGTGAGTTTCGCGGCGCCGGGTGGTGGCGTCGGTCCGCACCGGGATCACTATGACGTATTTCTGTGCCAGGGCATTGGCATACGCAACTGGCGATTTACGATCGCACCGATCGCCGATGATCGGGAGGCCAGCGACGATCTCGCTCTGCTCTCCGAATTTGTTGGCGATGAAGACCACGACACTGTCGAGGGCGATGTTTTGTACCTGCCGCCGGGGGTGGCTCACTGGGGAACTGCCAGACGTGCCTGCATCACCTACTCGATTGGCATGCGTGCGCCAGTTGCTGCCGACCTGTCACAGGCACTGAATCGCAGTAACCCGGATCAGACAGCCTTCTATTCCGATGCCGATCTCGGTCAGGACGAAGCAACGCCGGGACTCATTTCCAGCCAGGCGGCGGGCCGCGCGTCTGCGTTGCTTGGTCTGGCAGACGATCGACTGGACGACGTTTCCGAAGCGCTGGGGCAATTTTCGACTCAGCCGAAGGATTGGCTGAGACCGGACGGCGCCACGACGGCTGAAGCCACAGCGCTGCTGAAGCTACTGCAGGCGGGCGGTCGCCTTGAGGTCCACGGCATGGCGTTGATCGCATTTGATCGAAAAAACGTTTACGTCAATGGCAGCAGCCGGGTATTGCCACAAGAAGTGGCAGCTATGGTTGCGGAAATTTGTGCCAAACGATCGCTTTCCCGAGTCGTATCGCCGAAATCCCCACACGCCGATGTACTGCGATGGATGTCGCAGCGCGGCGCCTTTGAGATAGCTGAGAATTCATGACCATATGTGAAATAGATCGCCGTTGGGATTAATGTCGCAACGCCTGTAAAAGCAAAGTAGGACGGGGGATGCGAATGATTTTCATCGCAAAATTCTGCGTAAAAACGTGACGCAGTTGGCACAGGGCCGACCTCGCGAGCGGTACTATCACCAGTCTATGGAACTAGCGCGCGAAAAAGGGAAACGCTGGGTTATCTCAACCCGCGAAGAGATGCAGCAGGCGGCTCTGGAAGTCGTCAGTGAGGCATCGCGCAAGGTATCCATATTTACGCACGACCTCGAACCGGGAATTTACGACACGCCGGAGTTCCTCGAGATCATCAAACGCATGGTTTTATCGCAAACCTACGCGCGTATTCGCGTCCTCATTGCCAACCCCACCCGGGCGGTGAAAAACGGCAATAACTTTGTTCATCTCGGACGCCGCTTGAACACCTATATTGAGTTTCGACATGTTCGTGAGGATCTGCGCACGCATGCCGAAGCATTTTGTATTGCCGACGAAACCGCCCTCGTCTATCGACTGCAGGCGAATCGTTGGGAAGGTATCGTCGACACTTACGAGCCCCCGGTTGCAAAACTGTACGCAAAGATGTTCGACGAGATTTGGTTAGCCAGTGAAGTAGTAACGGAATTTCGCCAACTCGGCATCTAGAACCATTGCAAAGGTACAAGGATGTATCCCACTGATCTGACAGTCTCGGCTGTCGTTGACCTCGATGGACGGTTCCTCGTCGTCGAAGAACAAGTAATGGGCCAAAAGGTCCTGTGCCAACCCGGCGGCCATATTGAAGCCGGTGAATCCCCTGAAGAAGCGGTCGTGCGTGAAACGCTGGAAGAAACCGGCTGCGTCGTTGAATGCGGCGAATTAATCGGTATCTATCTCTGGATCCACCCGCAATCCAGGCAACAGTTCCTTCGCATCGCGTATGAGGCCAAATTCATATCCTGCGACGAAGAACGGAAATTGGATGACGGCATTATCGCGCGTCGTTGGGCGACGTTGCCGCAGCTCGAGGCGCGACAGACAAAGTTGCGGTCTCCTGCGGTGCTGCGTTGCGTTCGTGATTACGTTTCCGGGAAGCGTCAGTCCGACAATTTGCTAACCGGCATGCTGCCGTTGCAGCAGAACGTACATCGGGTCATGGCTTCCGCCGACCTGGTCTGATATCGAAGAAGATTTTTGATATTCTTGCGGCCGTTATCCAGCTTCCCGATACGCGAACCGGTGTTACGGTGTACGCGTGCAAACCAGGACGAAATTCGTGCGTTTTTTTCTGCTGACATGCGCGCTATTGTCGACCATCGCCTCCCCGTCGCTGGCGAGCACTGCAGCCTCCGATATTGACGAGGTAATTGTCACGGCATCGCGACGGCCTGCGGCGTCTGCGGATATTTCGAGCGCACTGAGCCTGGTCACTCGCGACGATGTTTTGCAGGAAAAACTGACGACCGATGCTATTTCCCAATCGATCGGTGTTTCTTTGCAACAAACGACGCCAGGACAAGGTAGTGCAGTCATCCGCGGTTTGAAGGGATCCGCCCTGTTGCACCTGGTTGACGGCATGCCGCTCAGCAACGCGCTTTTTCGGAGTGCGCCGACGCCGTATCTTGCCCTGGTTCCTACGACCGCCGTCGAACGTATCGAAATCATCCGTGGAACATCCGCGTCACTGTATGGCAGTCAGGCCGTCGGTGGCGTGATTGAGGTGGTTTCCCGCGAGCCGAATTTCGCTACGGACAAAACAGCGCTTAGACGCGACCTGGCATTGTCTTTTGATACGGCTGAATTGCAAAAATCAATAAAAGGATCGGTCGACTTTGGCAACCGGCGTCTCGCGGCGATACTGAGCGGCGAGTATCTCACCACTGGCGATCGGCGTATCGGCGGCGGAAAGCGAATATCGCCGTCCGGATATTCGTCGAAAGCAGCACGCCTGGCCGTCAGCATGGTTCCGTCTGACGAAAGATCCTGGCTGTTTGATCTGCAATGGCTCGAGCAACCGAGCACGCCACGCATCGATGAGTTGGTGCCGGGTTTCGGTCAGCTCACACCCTCCTCGTCCGAGTATTTTTTTTCGCCCAACAGCAGGCTGTTTGCGCATCTGCGACACACGGCTGACGATTCGCTGTTTGGGCTGGACTGGCGCATCGATGGCGCGTGGCAGCAAATCACGGACGACATCATCACACGAGACTATGAGGCACCGACCAGGCACCAGGAAGCGAATAGCAGTGATCTTTATGCCTTGTCGATTAACACGACGAGTCGGAACGCTGCCATATCCTGGCTTGCCGGCGCCGATTTTCGTACTGATGAGGTGAAAAGTTCGCGTCGTCAGGTCGATATCCAGACGATGGTCGCAAGCGCTGTGGCGCCGCGCTATCCGAGCGGCTCGAGAGTCGACGAGGTGGCGATGTTTGGCAATCTCGTTTGGGCGGCCGCGGATCGTCATCAACTCAGCGGCGGTCTTCGTCTCAGTGATGTGCATATCGATGTCCCCGCGTCCAATCTCAACATGGCAGCGTCTGTTGATGTTCGTCGCCTTAGCGGCGATCTCGGTTGGATCTATTCCCTAAGCGACACCTGGCAGCTGGTTGCGAACGCAGGCTTCGGGTTCCGGGCACCGAACATCGCCGACATCGGCACCCTGGGCAATCGGCCGGGGAATCGCTATAACATTCCAAACTCCGACCTTAAAGAGGAACGCGTCGAGCAATTCGACCTTGGTGTTCGGCAACAATCGGACGCCGTGCAATTCGAGCTAGTGTTCTACGCGTTGCGCTTCTACGATCGAATTACGTCCGTATTGACCGGCGACACGACGGCGAGCGGACGCGACATCGTGCAAAGTGTAAATGCGGCAGAGACCGCCATCCACGGAGCGGAGGCCAGTCTTACTTTCGCACTCCGCGAAGCGGTCCGAGCGCGCGCAGTACTGAATTACACCTGGGGTAGCGAAACGATCGGCTCCGGAGGTGCTCAGCCGGCGGACAGGATTCCGCCACTCAGTGGCGAATTGAGCCTGGATGTCGATCTGAATACTGCCTGGCAATGGCAGAGTTGGCTGACCGTCTCAGGTCCTCAGGACCGACTCAACGATCGAGAAATTCGGGACGTGCGCATTAATCCCGACGGCACCCCGGGCTGGACGATTGTTGGCACCGAGGTCAGCTGCCAGCTTAGTGAGGAATGGCGGATCAATCTGATGGCGGATAACCTGTTCGACAAGAACTATCGCGTCCATGGCTCAGGTCTCGATTCCCCGGGGCGCAATTTCTCTATCACTCTTCGGAGGCGATGGTAGCCGAAAGTTTGCAGGTGTACGGGGTGGCCATCGATGCCGACCGGAGAAATCCCCTGTGGCTCGCGCACCGCGAGTAGCGCGGGAAAATACCGGTAATCGAAATACGGAGAATTCAGGAAGCGGCTGAATGCCCGCACATCCAGCCGAGCACGGCGATAACACTTCAGGCTTTTTTCTTCTTCTTTTTCCGCGGCTTAGGCTTCGGCAATTCGGCTTCGGTTATGGCGATCAGTTGCGTCAGCCACTCGGCATCGTCAATCTCGCTATCGATCAGGAAACAGTTCTTTGCGCCCGGGTACGGTGGTGCCTCGACGACATCACCAATGAAGTCCCGGCCGGCTTCCGTCGGCTTGATGAACAACTGATTGTCGCAGATCAGCGCAACCACTTTGTCGTGCGAATACAGCGTGTACCCACCAAACATCGCGCGGAAGCGCATGTCGCTCGACACGTCAATCTGATCGACGACGTATTGAACGAATTCCTTGTCACTTGCCATAACTCTGCCCTTCGACGACTGGCCAACGCCGCGTTTGAGAATGATACACTGCCGCGCCTATGACGACGGCGCTCGAAAAACAGGTATCCGGCAAGCGCGTCATCCTCGGTCTTTCCGGGGGTGTGGATTCGGCTGTCGCCGCTATCCTGCTGCAGCGAGCAGGCGCCGACGTGCATGCCTTGCACATGACCAACTGGGAGGACGACGACGGCTACTGCACGGCTGCCGACGATCTTCAGGACGCTCGAAATGTGTGCGAGCAACTCGGCATACCCCTGCACCACGCGAATTTTTCGCAGCAGTATCGCGACCAGGTATTCGAGTATTTTCTCGATGAGTACCGCGCCGGACGAACACCGAATCCCGATGTACTGTGCAATCGCGAGATCAAGTTCGGCGTATTTCGAGACTATGCCAAGCGACTCGGCGGCGACTTGCTGGCGACCGGCCACTACGCCCGGTCCACGATCATCGACGGCCACGGTGCCCTCCTGAAGGGGTCAGACCCCTTTAAGGATCAGAGTTACTTTTTGCACGCCGTGAGTGCCGAGGCACTGGCCGAGACGGTATTTCCGCTGGGTGACATCCGAAAAGATGCCGTGCGGCAGATTGCCCGCGATGCCGGCCTGACTGTGCACGACAAGAAGGACAGCACGGGTATTTGTTTTATCGGCGAACGACCGTTCCGCGAGTTTCTGGCCACCTATTTGCCGGCCAATCCGGGCGCCATGCGCACGCCGGACGGCGAGACGATTGGCGAGCATCAAGGACTCATGTATTACACTTTAGGACAACGACAGGGACTGGGCATCGGCGGGCGAAATGACCGCGGTGATGAGCCCTGGTACGTCGTCGGCAAGGATCTCGCGGCCAACGCTTTAATCGTTGCCCAGGGCGAACACGAAATGCTGTTCAGCGACTGGCTGGTCGCGACCGACACGAGCTGGATCGGCGCCGCACCCGCTGGCCTTGAGGCAGGACTGCGTTGCCGCGCCAAAGTGCGCTATCGCCAGGCCGACCAGGATTGCGTTGTAAGAGCACTCGACGGCGACAAAGTTGAGGTACATTTCGAGGCGCGCCAGAAAGCGGTAGCGCCCGGTCAATTCGTTGTGTTCTATGACGAAAATCGCTGCCTGGGTGGCTCTGTTATAGACGAAATAGGGTAAGCAGGTCCCCGGCCATTTCGCTATAATGCGCCCCCTTGCGGCCGTCTGGTCGCTACGGTCAACCCGATTCCGGAGAAAAAACATGACGGACAGCTTTGGCGCACGTTCAGCGCTCAAGATCGATGGCAATGAGTTTCAAATCTATCGCCTGGATGCCGTGAAAGAAGGCCATGTCGAGCGCTTGCCCTACTCGCTCAAAATACTGCTCGAAAACCTGCTGCGTCACGAAGACGGGCGCGATGTCACTCGCGACGACATTCTGGCGCTGGCCAACTGGGACCCCAAAGCGGCCCCGAGCACTGAAATCTCTTTCACGCCGGCGCGCGTCATACTGCAGGACTTCACCGGCGTACCGGCCGTCGTCGATCTTGCCGCGATGCGCGATGCGGTTGTGAAACTCGGTGGCTCCGCTGCCGACATCAATCCACTGTCGCCGGCCGAGCTCGTCATTGATCATTCTGTCCAGGTTGATAATTACGGCGCTGCCAACGCCCTGGATCTGAATAACAAAATCGAATTCCAGCGCAACCAGGAACGCTACTCATTCCTGCGCTGGGGCCAGTCCGCCTTTGAGAACTTCCGTGTCGTTCCTCCGAACACCGGCATCGTGCATCAGGTTAACCTTGAGTACCTGAGCCGCGTTGTTTTCGACGCCAACAAAAACGGCACTCGCTCTGCGTATCCGGATACTGTTGTTGGCACCGATTCACACACCACTATGATCAACGGCCTCGGTATTTTGGGTTGGGGTGTTGGCGGTATCGAAGCGGAAGCGGCGATGCTGGGCCAGCCCATCACCATGCTGATTCCGAATGTCATCGGCTTCAAAATGACCGGCAAGCTTAAAGAAGGTACGACGGCGACCGATCTGGTTTTGACCGTTACTGAAATGCTACGCAAGAAAGGCATCGTCGGTAAATTCGTAGAGTTCTTCGGCGACGGCCTTGCGCACATGCCGCTGGCGGATCGTGCAACACTCGGCAACATGGCGCCGGAGTTCGGCTCCACTTGCGGCATATTCCCGATCGATGGCGAAACCATTCGTTACCTCGCGCTGTCCGGCCGCAGTGCAGAGCATTGCGCGCTGATTGAGGCTTACGCCAAAGAGCAAGGAATGTGGCGTTACGACGGCGCGCCGGATGCCCTTTACAGCGACACACTCGAACTGGATCTTGGCGTTGTCGAGCCCAGCATCGCTGGCCCGAAACGTCCGCAAGACCGAATTGCCCTGAGCGCCGCCGCGAAGACCTATGCGAGCGTGCTGAAAGCGACCATTGCCGATCGGCCGATGGGCGGCAGCGGCATCGCCAGGATCAACGGCAAGGACGAAGTCATTCGCGATGGCGCAATTCTCATCGCTGCTATTACGAGTTGTACCAACACCTCGAATCCCGCCGTAATGCTGGCTGCGGGTCTGGTCGCCAGGAAAGCGGCTGCGAAGGGATTGAAAGCAAAGCCGTGGGTTAAAACCAGCCTCGCACCGGGTTCACGAGTGGTTACCGACTACCTCACAAAGGCCGGTCTTCTGGACGACCTCGGCGCCATCGGCTTCTTCAACGTTGGCTATGGTTGCACAACCTGCATCGGCAATTCCGGCCCACTCAAGCCTGAAATCGCCGCCGCGGTTCAGGACAACGACATTGTCGGCACGAGCGTGCTGTCCGGTAACCGAAACTTTGAAGGTCGAATTCATGCCCTGGTCCAGCACAACTTTCTCGCTTCGCCACCACTGGTCGTTGCCTATGCGATCGCGGGCAACATGGAAGTCGACTTGTTTAATGATTCATTGGGCAACGATCAGAGCGGCAAGCCTGTGTACATGAAGGACATCTGGCCGACACAAGCCGAAGTTCAGGATGCCATCACGAAGAACATCGATTCGACCATGTTCCGGTCCAGCTATAGCAGCGTGTTCGAAGGCGATGCGAACTGGAAGAATATTGATTCACCGGTCGGCGAAATCTATACCTGGGATGCCGACTCGACGTACGTCAAGAACCCGCCCTACTTTGAGGGCATGTCCAAAGAGCCGAGCGCAGTGCGGAATATTCATGGCGCGCGCGCGCTGGCATTGTTGGGTGACTCGGTAACGACCGACCACATCTCGCCAGCCGGCAACATCGCAGCGGACAGCCCAGCAGCGAAGTATCTGGAAGCTCTGGGCGTGAAACGCAGCGACTTCAATTCCTACGGTTCGCGCCGCGGTAATCACGAAGTCATGATGCGCGGTACGTTCGCGAATATTCGGCTGCGCAATCTGCTGGCGCCGGGCACCGAAGGTGGCTGGACCTGCCACCAGCCCAGCGGCGAACAAATGACGATATTCGACGCTTCTCTCAAGTACCGGGAGGCATCTACACCGCTGGTCGTCATCGCTGGCAGTGAGTATGGCACGGGCTCCTCGCGGGACTGGGCCGCCAAAGGCACGATCCTGCTCGGTGTGAAGGCGGTAATTGCCAAGAGCTTCGAGCGTATTCACCGCTCGAATCTGATCGGCATGGGCGTTTTGCCATTGCAGTTTCTGGACGGACAGGATGCGGTATCACTCGGCCTGACGGGCAAGGAGAGCTACGACATCAGCGGTCAGACCGACGCCAAAGCTAAGACCGTTACGGTGACTGCGACTGCGGAGACTGGTGACGTGATCACTTTCAAGGCGCTGGTGCGTATCGACACGCCGAAAGAACGCGATTACTACGAAAACGGCGGCATTCTGCACTACGTATTACGCCAACTCGCCGCATAACATGACCACAAGCTGTGACATCCCTGAGGCACTGTGCCAGATACTCAGGGATGCACGTCATGTTTGCATACTCACCGGCGCCGGAGTGTCTGCCGAAAGTGGCGTACCGACTTTTCGCGACGCACAAGACGGACTGTGGGCTCAATACGCACCGCAGGACCTGGCAACACCGGACGCGTTTCTCATCAATCCGGCTCTGATCTGGCGCTGGTATCGGTGGCGCCGCGAACTGGTCAACAGCGCAATGCCGAATTCTGGCCACTACGCCATTGCATCACTCTCAGAACTTGTGCCACAACTAACGCTCGTCACTCAAAACGTCGACAACCTGCATCAGCGAGCCGGCAGCAGAAACGTCATCGAGTTTCACGGCAACCTGTTTAACGATCGCTGTTTTGCCGATGGTTCACTGCACATCGCCGACGAATCGCTTGACGTTCCCGTTTGCCCTGACTGTGGCGGAAATCTTCGACCGGGCGTGGTCTGGTTTGGTGAAGCTATCCCGGAATCGGCGTTGCATGAATCCTGTTCGGCCGCTGCCGATTGCGATGTTTTTCTGTCCATTGGTACCTCGTCGCAAGTGTATCCGGCCGCAGGGCTCGCCAATCTTGCGAAAAACAACGGTGCTATTGTCGTCGAGATCAATCCAGAACCAACCATGCTCGCCGCAGACTTCGACTTCGCTATCGCCGGAAAATCCGGGGTTGTTTTGCCGGAACTGCTAGAATCACTGGCTGTCAAACGATCAGGTCAGGACCGGAGCGAGAAGTGAAGGAACGTTCAGCACAGAATATTTTGGCGACCAGGAAATGGACCAGAGTTGTCAGTTGGTCGATCGGCTGCGTGCTGCTCGTATTTACAGTACTAGGAATCTATTTTTCCCGAGAGCCGGATATTTTCTGGGTTAATCATTCGGCCGAAACAGAGTCCACCATCGTTGGTGTATCCACCGTCGATACCTTGATTCGTGTCGCCGAAACCTTGCTCGAAAAACCGGGCGGCTACCTGACCAACGACAAAATGCCGCCGAGCGTTTTACTCGACAATATTCCGAGCTGGGAGCTTGGCGTCCTGAATCAGGTTCGCGACCTCGGCCGTGTCATGCGCGACGACTACACGCGCAGCCAATCGCAGTCCAAAGAAGATGAGGATGTTGCCAACGGGGCACCGCAATTTTTCTTCGACAATGATTCCTGGATATTTCCCGCAACGGAATCCGAGTACCGGGACGGAATTAACTCCTTTATCGACTATCGGCAGCGATTGCTCGAAGGTGACCAGGACACACAGTTCTATGCGCGCGCTGACAATCTTCGAGAATGGTTATCACAGGTCGAGAAGCGCCTTGGCAGTTTGACGCGCAGACTCGGCAACAGCGTAGTCGCCAATCGGATTAACGATGATCTGGCTGGCGAAGCATCAGCTGAAGCAGCCGCATTTCAGCCCGATACCGTCAACGTTCGAACCGGCTGGTTTGAAGTGGATAACATTTTCTTTGAGGCGCGCGGAACAGCGTGGGCGCTGGTGCACTTTTTTCGCGCCGCAGAATTTGATTTCGAGAAAGTGCTTGCCGATAAAAATGCAGAAGCCAGCGTTCGGCAGATCATTCGGGAGCTCGAGGCCAGTCTGGAACCTCTGCGCTCTCCGATGATTCTGAACGGCGGTGGCTACGGACTATTCGCTAACCATTCGCTGGTCATGGCGAATTACCTCGCGCGAGCAAACGCTTCCGTCATCAATCTCCGCGAGTTACTCGATCAAGGTTAGTTGCGTCGCTGCTTGTTGGAAATCACGGAACCGACCAGAACAGACACGACCGCCATGCTCCAGACTATGACGGCGCCCGTGGGCAAGTCGAGACGGAATGACACCAGGATACCAATCAGATAGGACGCCGTACCGATCATATAGCCGGCCATGAGCCGATTGCCGCGGCGTATGCCAGTCGTCGCAAGAGACGGGATAATCAGGCTTGCGAACACGAGGTAAATGCCGACTATCTGTACCGACGCCGTGACAACGACCGCAAACGCCAGATAGAAAGGCAGCCCGCTGAATCGCGAACGCATCGCGAACCACGCGACGAGCACGACCGCATACAGGGCGGCTATGGGTATCAGCGACGACCAGGTCTGCCATAATATTTGTCCCACCAGCAATTCTTTCAGATGCTCGCTGCCATGAGGGTTTCCGGCAAGCAGTAAGATTCCGCCCGTCGCCGCGAGAATGAACAATATGCCTATCAAGGGTTCCTGAATATTCGCCCAGCGTTTTTCTGTCCAGCTCAGTCCGACGGCGGCCGCTACGGCGGCCGAGATTGCCGCGATCTGAACCTCCAGACCGTTGGGATCCCAGTCCATCGCGTGAGCGGCGATGACGCCAAGTCCTGCAACTTGTGCAATAGCGAGATCGATGAAAATAATGCCGCGCTTCAGTACTTCCTGCCCCAGCGGGACATGCGTGCTCAATACAATAATTCCGGCCAGCAGGGCCGGTCCGATAATCGTCCAATCGACGGATCCCATCATTTTA
>JALHUQ010000040.1 GCA_022866645.1 Woeseiaceae bacterium
AAACAACCCACACGATGAATCATCAACCCGACCAAAGTCGGCACCGCGAAAACATCGAGTAGTTGCCTGAACGACGTCTTGTTGAGTCGGCTGTAGACAAAAACAGCTACCGCGGCGGTTGCCAACATCCCGAAAAGACGAATTCGAATTCCATGATTCATCATTTCGCCGGCAAGCATGTGATCCATCGGCATGAACATCGCAACAATCGTGCCGCCGGCAATACCGATGATCACCGCGATCGGAAACAGCAGGTCGATGTGCGAAGCATCGATGTTGCTCGCTGTGGCATTACGACGGGCGAGCGCCCAGACAATCAATATGGCGACAATAAAGATCAACCCGAACGGCGTTACCCAGTTATTGGAGTCGAAGTGCGAATACATTCTTCATTCCTCAATCACAAAGTCGGCAACATCTTCCAGGAAACTCAGCACCGGCCCTTCGGCACGCGCCAGTCTGATTTGATACTCGTCATCCGCGCCGTAGATCTCAGGGTCTTTAGCGTGCTTTTTCAACACCCGTTCGTACGCTCGGCGAGTTTTGTCGAGATCTTTGAATGGCTCCGATTCGCCGTCGACCATACGGAGAACCATCGTTTTTTCATTCTCTTTGCTGACATGAAACACCATCCAGAATTCCGGATCGTCGGTCAGAGCATCGACTTTTCCCTTTGGCTCCCAGGTGAAGAACTGTTCTCCTGCGAGCTTGGTAAGCCAGCCTTTATACAAGGCCACACCATCCGAATAAAAATTATCTGCAGAAACCTTCTCGCTCGTCGCGAGCTTTTCGTAACCGCCATATGTCGATAAATCGTACTTGTTGAGATCGGCGAGATCTCCCTGCTGGAGGCCGATACCGGTAATCAGCCAGGTACGCTTGTCGTAGGGCTCGAAAATGTAAAATCCTGCGTCCGAACCGGAATTGTTCTCTAATATCGCCCAGATTCCCGTCATGTCCGGGTCTATGCGACTGCGTTCCGGGTCACCAATCGGTACTGGCATGCAGGCCAGCAGGCCGGCAAAGATGGGAATAATCAGCAGCATCAGCGCGACACCGCTGAGTGTTCTTGATCTCGAAGTCATAATGCGTCCTCCAGTTCACTTTTCAGGCGACAAAGCATGAACGCCACTCTGTGCGTCCTTCAAGCAAGGCGCCTGAGGAAACGCTGATTATGCGCTGATGTCGCCGTAATACATCGCCGCCAGCAGCGGTATCTGTATTTAATGACCAAAACCTCAGCAAAGTTATCTATGTGAATTCTTCACCAACGGCCGCGACTTTCTGCAGTCGTGATCGATTCACATTCTTCGCCGGTTCTCGCAAGAACCAGATATGCAAGAACTTCACGTCGACCTCATCCGATTCGTCGGCAGGATATTTTTCCCGCCGACGTTAATGCCGCGCAACAGTGCAACAAACGTCTTCATTGGCCGCTACAAAGTTAGAACGTCAGAGTAAGCAAACAGGCCAGCGGAGCCCCCCGTATGCAGGAACACTACTTTCTGTCCCGCGGTGAATCGACCTTGCCGAATGTAGTCGATCAGTCCGGCTAATGCTTTGCCGCTGTAAACCGGGTCAAACAAAAGGCCTTCGAAACGGGCCAGCATCAAAACGGCTTCATTCATCGATTCAGTCGGCACACCGTAGCCAGGACCGATGTAATTGCAATCGGCGATGATATCTTCACGCACCACACAATCTGGCACACCGGCGAGCTCCGCCGTTTCGACAGCCAGTTTGTAAACGCGTTCTTCCTGGACAATCTGCGGCGCATTAACGCCGATACCCAGGATGGGCAAATCGCTGCCGCTGCCGCGCAATCCAACCACGAGACCCGCATGCGTGCCCGCGCTGCCGGTCGCCGACACGATGTGATCAATCTTGAGATCCCGCTCTGCAAATTGCTCAAGCAATTCAATGCCGCAGCCCACATAACCCAATGCCCCTACCGGATTGGAGGCGCCTCCCGGTATGTAGTAAGGCCGACCGCCCTTACTGCGAATCTCGGCAGCGACCTCTTCCATTGCGACGACGAAATCCGTCCCTGCGGGGTACTCACGAAGATTGGCACCGAAAATTCGGTCGAGAAATACGTTGCCTGAGTGGGTGTAAGTTTCGCTGGGCTCGTGAACCCTATGCTCAAGCATGACTTCACATGCCATCCCGAGCTTGCACGCAGCCGCCGCCGTCTGCCGGACGTGGTTCGACTGTATGGCGCCGACGGTGATGATCGTGTCCGCACCTTGCTGCAGCGCCTCGCCCATCGAAAATTCCAGCTTCCGGGTTTTGTTGCCGCCGGTCGCCAATCCGGTGCAGTCATCTCGCTTCACGTAGATATCCGGTCCGCCCAGATGTTCGCTCAGGCGTGGCAGATGCTCGAGTGGCGTGGGCAGATGTGCGAGCGACACGCGCGCAAATTCGGACAAGTTCATGCTGTTTTCCTCTTTGGTTTCAAAAGTCGTCGCTACCCAAGGCCAACGCGACTGTCTTTTTAGCAAGCACATCGGTCGATGAAACCAGTGTGACATCGAACATCGATTCATTCAGCACCAACGGAAACTCGGTGCACGCGGCGATCAATATTTTCGCGCCACGACCGATCAGTCTGTCGGCAAGATCACGCAGGCCTTTCGCGACATCCTGAGACCGGTCACCCGCTTTGATTTTTTCGACCAGACGCATAGTCTCGGCCAGTTCATCCGGCGTTTGCGCAATAACAGCCCGGTCAGCATCAGCCAACGCTTGCTGGTAAAGGCCAGCGGTGAAACATCCGGGCGTCGTCATAAGCCCAACCGCACTTTGCTCGCCACTGCGGCATAGCGCGGATTTCACGGACTCATCAATGATGCTCACAAAGGGTATTGTGGTCGCGGCCAGAATATCGCCCTGCCACGCGTGCGCGAGGTTACAAGGCATTACGAGAAAGTCCGCTCCCGCCGACTCGAGACGTGCCGCCATCGCTGCGATGACCGGCCCGGGATTTTCGCTCGCCCCACGCATGGCCATCTGTCGACTTGGAATGCGGGGGTTGTGTTCGATGACCATGCGTACATGGTCCTGGTCTTTACTCGCAGGCGTCGCCGCGAGCACACGCGACATGAAATCGACCGTTGCGTCGGGACCCATGCCCCCGATGACGCCAACCAGCTTATCGTTTTCCGACATTGCCTCGCCGCTCAATCTGACCGACGGATATCTTACACGGATAGGTCTATTCCGTTGGGGCTTTGCGCGTTCCGTCTGCCGCAGTGCGCGGAATGCTGGCCACGTGATGGACGGACATCCCGCATCAGCGGCGAACGGTAACCGACTTTATTTGAGCGTAAACCTTGTCACCGACTTGCAACTTCAGTTGCTGCAATGATCGTCTGGTAATACGCGCAACGAGTATGTCGTCACCCAGGTTCAATCGAACCAACTCAGTCGATGACGACTCTGTCGCCGTCGCAATAATGACAGCGGGCAGTATATTCAGAATGGTGCTCGATTCTGCTCGGGATCGACTCAAGCTGATATCACTGGCACTGATTCTCAAACGGACCGTGGATGGATCATGGCATCCGGGCGCCCATATCTCGCCGCCCGAAAAGCCAAACAGTGTCAGGTCAAATTCGTCGTCGTAACGAGACTGGCTTACGTCAATAACCGTACCGGCATTCCGACCGCCCAGCTGCGGGAGGTCTATTCGCGTTAACGTCTCTCGCAGGCCACCTTCCGCAACAAGCCTGCCGTCGTCGAGCACCAGCAGGTGATCACTGAGTCGGCAGATCTCATCAATGTTGTGACTAACATAAATAATCGGCACCGAGGTTTCAGCATGCAGTCGATCGAGAAAAGGCAACACTTCATTTCGCCGCCGCTCGTCCAGCGCGGACAAGGGTTCGTCCATCAGTATCAGTCGCGGCGATTGGCACAGGGCGCGAGCTATCGAAACCCTTTGTGCCTCTCCCCCCGACAAATCTTTAGTCGAGCGGTCAAGCAGGCCTTCAACCTCCAGCAATCTTGCAACGTCGTCGACCGTATCAATTGCTGCCGGATTTCGCCGCATTCCGAATTCGATATTCTTCCGAACCGTCAGGTGCGGAAATAACTGCGGCTCCTGAAACACATAGCCGATGCGGCGCTTGTGTACGGCAGTCGCAGATGTTTCGGAGTGCTCAAGGCCCGCTATGCAGCGCAGTAGAGTTGTCTTGCCTGACCCCGACTCACCGAATACGCCGGTGATGCCCGTTGCCGGAATGTGCGTGTCGACTTCGAGGTGGAAGTCGCCCTTCTGAATAGAATATTTCAGCTGAATATCATTCATCACGATTGCCAACGGCGATTAATGATGAACATGCCGAATAATGTGACGAAGGCGAATGCGATGAGCACTATCGATAGTTGGTGCGCCGCCTGGTAATTAAGCGTTTCAACCTGATCGTAGATTGCGATGGAAACAACGCGCGTTTCGCCTGGGATGTTGCCGCCAACCATTAATACGACGCCAAACTCCCCTAGTGTGTGTGCAAAACTTAAGACGGCTGCGCTAACAAAACCTCTTGCGGACAAGGGCACGGCGACCGAAAAGAACGCATCCAGCTTCGACGCGCCGAGCGTCCATGCGGCCTCAAGATGCTTCCTCGACAAGGACTCGAACGCGTTTTGCATGGGTTGAACAGCAAACGGCAGACTGTAAATACAGGATGCAATCACGAGTCCCGCAAACGAAAACGTCAATGTCTCCCCGGTCAATTGCACCCACCAGCTGCCGATAGCGCCGTGCGGCCCCAATAGAATAAGCAAATAGAATCCGAGCACTGTCGGTGGCAATACAATTGGCATTGCCACAATTGCCTGGACGACGGCTTGCCAACGCGAGCGGTTTTGCGACAGCCACCAGGACAATGGCGTGCCGAGGACGATCAGAATTAGCGCCGTCACAAACGCAAGTTTTGCAGATAGCCAGAGTGGCGCCAGGTCCATCATTCAGGAACCGTGTAGCCGCGGCGCTGCAGAATGGCAGCCACCTGTGGCGTTTGCAGGAAGTCCATGAACTGTTGCGCCGCGACGAGGCTCATTGAATTACGCAGCAATACAGCTTGCTGATCGATCGCGCCGTGCATAGTCCCAGGTACTTTCCACGAACAACTACCGGCAAGCGGCAACCCTTCCGCAATCTGTGACGATGCGATCAATCCCAGTGTCGCATTGCCGCTAACAACGAATTGCAGGGTCTGTGAGATGTTTTCACCGTACACCATTCGTGCCACTGCGTCGTCGAACACACCAGCAGCCTGTAGAAACTCTTTTGCTGCCTGACCATACGGCGCCGTTGCAGGATTCGCGATGGCGATTCGTCGATACGCCCCCGATTTTAGAGCTTCAAAACAGTCTTTATTGGTGAGTGCGCTGTCCGCCGACCACAACACCAGCGATCCGGTTGCATAGGTCACTCGCGATCCACTGACGGCCACGCCATCAGTCTCCAGAAGCTGCGGGCGCAGGGCATCCGCTGCGAGAAAAATATCGTACGGCGCACCATTCAGGATTTGCGCGTACAGATTTCCTGTTGAACCCGAACTTATGCGGACTGGAGTTTGCGTGGTCTTGGTAAACTCGGTCGCGATCAGCTCCGCTGTTGCTCGAAAATTGCTGGCAACGGCGATAGTCAAGCCTTCATCCGCGACGGAACCCAGCGGTAGCAGAATCACAAACACGAGGGCGGATCGAAAAACGCTCACGTCAATGCTAGACCGGCAAGCTCCATTTTCTTTTGCCGACGAAACTTGTGCAGCAATGGTTCAGTGTAGCCATTCGGTTGGGTACGCCCTTCGAATACCAGCGCACAAGCGGCCCGAAAAGCGATGCTTCGATCAAAATCGTCGCTCATCCGCAGATAGGATGCATCACCCTCATTCTGCTTATCGACGATCTGCGCCATACGTTTGAAAGTTTCGAGCACCTGCTCTTTCGTCGTCACCTCGTGCAATAGCCAATTGGCGATGTGCTGACTCGAGATTCGTAATGTCGCGCGATCTTCCATCAGACCGACGTCGGAGATGTCCGCTACTTTCGAACAGCCGATACCTGAATCAATCCATCGCACAACATAGCCGAGGATGCCCTGCGCGTTGTTGTTCAATTCCTTTTGGATATCTGCCGGAGACAATCGCGCCACATTTCCGAGTGGCGGCGTCAGAATGTCATCGATACTGGCAAGCTTGCGTTTCGCAAGTCTCTTTTGAACAGCTCGAACGTCGACTGCGTGGTAATGCATCGCGTGCAGAGTCGCGGCGGTTGGTGACGGCACCCAGGCGCAGTTCGCACCGGCCTCAGGGTGAGCCTGTTTGCTATCCATCATCTGCTTCATTTCGTCCGGCTTCGGCCACATGCCTTTGCCGATCTGCGCTCTACCGGGCAAACCGCAACGAATGCCGACGTCAACATTCCAGTCCTCATAAGCGGCGATCCAGGGTTGCAGCTTGATGGCTTCCTTTGGCAACACAGCACCCGCCTGCATACTCGTATGAATTTCGTCACCGGTACGATCGAGAAAACCGGTGTTGATGAAGGCGATGCGTTTTTTCGCGGCTCCGATACACGCAGGAAGATTGACCGTTGTGCGGCGTTCTTCATCCATGATGCCGACTTTGATTGTATCGGCCTCCAATTCAAACAAATCTTCCACCCGCCCGAATAGCGTATCGGTAAACGCCACTTCATCGGGGCCGTGCATCTTGGGTTTGACGATATAGATGCTGCCAGCGCGGCTATTGGGCTGCAGGCCATCGCGTAATCGATCTGTGAGTGCGCAGGCCGTCGTAAATATCGCGTCTATAATGCCCTCGAAGACTTCCTGCCCATTGGCGTCCAGTATGGCGTCGTTGGTCATCAGGTGTCCGACGTTGCGAACCAGCAGCAGACTGCGGCCTGATAACACGAGTTCACCGCCGTCCACGGCCGTATAGACGCGGTCTCTCGCCACCGTTCGTGACGACTCCTTGCCAGCTTTGGTGAATACTGCTTCGAGGTCACCTTGCATGAGACCGAGCCAGTTGCGGTATACGCCGACTTTGTCTTCCGCGTCCACGGCAGCGACAGAGTCTTCGCAATCCTGAATCGTGGTCACCGCAGACTCGAGAATGACATCGGCAACGTTGCCTATCGCATCTCGTCCCGTGGAATGACTCGGGTCAACGCCAATCTCGATATGCAGGCCATGATGTCGAAACAGATAAGCACAGCCCTCGGGTCGCTTTGCATAGCCCACAAATAATTCCGGGGCCTGCAAGGCGTGCGCCTCGCCGCTGGCACTGGCCGCGACAAATCGGACGCCGCCGTCAGCGTGATCCAGGCCATAGGTGGTTACGTCGCTGTGACTGATTCCAGCCAGGGGAAGCGTGCGATCAAGAAACTCGGTCGCATAACGGATTACCGCAGCGCCGCGCAACGGATTGTAGCTCCCGCCACGTTCTCGGCCATCATCTTCATCAATAACGTCAGTACCATAAAGGGCGTCGTACAGGCTGCCCCATCGCGCGTTAGCCGCGTTAATTGCGAAACGCGCGTTGCTAACAGGAACGACAAGTTGGGGCCCGGCGATTTCGGCGATTTCCGGGTCAACGTTTTCTGTTTCGATTTCCGGAAAGCCGTCATGCGCTTTCAGGTAGCCGATGCTAATCAGAAAATCGACGTACTCTGCATGCGACCAGTCTTGTCCCCGCCTGGTGACGTGCCACTGGTCGATTTTCGCCTGCAGATCATCGCGAAGTTTCAGGAGCTTCCGATTGGCCGGCGTCAGGTCGGTGATTATGGACTCGACCCCACTCCAGAACGTTGCAGGGTCGAAGCCGATTGCGGGCAAAAGCTCATTTTCCACAAAATCGTGAAAGATCGGATCAACACGGAGAGTGCCGATAATGTGTCGCTGTGCCAATGCCTTAACTTCCCGTCAGTGATGTTGTCAATAAACAGCCTAGGTGAAGACGATGCGCAATGCTATGTACGGCGCAAAATTGAAAAAAAGAATTCCGAGCTTGTACTGTCCCATTAGGCGATAAATCGTCCGCTCAAACTCTTCCTGACTGATGGAGGTAACCAGCCGTTGTGTCCGGTAGGTCAAATTGGGCGCAACCATCATCGCGACCGCCCAGATCATGAGAATTCCAAAGTTGACGACCATGCACCAACCCAGCACCGCGAGTGCATTTTCGACAGTCATTGGTTTCTCCTGCACACGTTAGGCATTAGTATATACAAGCTTTTCAAGTGAGAAAGACAAGTTGACGCAAGCTAATGTAAAAGCATTCTTCGACGAGGCAACATTTACGGTTTCCTATGTCGTCAGCGATCCGGTATCCGGACGTGCCGCGATTATTGATCCGGTGCTGGACTACGACCCCAACTCAGGCCGTACGTCCACAACCTCGGCCGATCAGCTGATCGCGTATGTCAATGACGCGAACCTCAGCGTAGCCTGGATACTCGAAACACACGTCCACGCTGACCACCTGAGTGCGGCGCCGGCCATCAAGGAAGGGGTGGGAGGACAGACCGCCATCGGTGCACACGTGACATCGGTGCAGAATACCTTCAAGGGAATATTCAATATTTCGGACCTTGCCGTCGACGGCAGCCAGTTCGACCATCTTTTCGACGACGGCGAGACCTTCAAGGTCGGCAATATCGACGCCCGTATCATAGCGACCCCCGGCCACACGCCGGCTTGTGTAACTTACGTTATCGGCGACGCCGCATTTGTCGGAGACACACTCTTCATGCCCGATTTCGGTACTGCCCGTACGGATTTTCCGGGTGGCAGCGCGGCACAGTTGTATGGGTCCATTCGAAAGATTCTCGCCTTGCCCGGCGCCACGCGTTTGTTCATGTGTCACGACTACAAAGCACCGGGCAGAGAGGACTATGCCTGGGAAACGAGTGTCGCCGAACAAAGCAAAAACAATATTCATATCAACGAGAGTGTCACTGAAGAAGACTTCATTGCCCTGCGTGAGGGTCGAGACGGTAAGCTCGGCATGCCCAAGTTGTTGTTACCGGCAATCCAGATCAACATCCGGGCAGGTGCTTTGCCCGACGCGGAAGACAATGGCATTCGGTATTTGAAGATTCCGCTCGACGCGGTATAACGCTTCGTGATTACCCCCAACTCGCCAGCAGGATCCGGAAATGAATATTTCAAGAATTAGCGATAACTACGCGGTCGCAGCCCAAATACTCCCGATGGAAGTGGCCGCAATCGCAGAACAAGGGTTTGTCGCCATTATTTGCAATC